>NZ_JASOQR010000004.1:0-168324 GCF_030218905.1 Pauljensenia sp. UMB0895
GCAGAACCCCCGCCGGTGGATCGCACCGAGGGGGGCCGCTGCGCGCTCGAAGGGACTCGAACCCCCAACCTTCTGATCCGTAGTCAGATGCTCTATCCATTGAGCTACGAGCGCATCGCCGTTTGGCTGAAAACAACTTTACGCGCGAGACCCCGCAATGACAAACTCGCAGATGGGGCTTGCATCACATCAATAGTCCATTGCGGGCTCATTCAAGCCATTTATTCCTATTTTAGTCTCCCTGTGAATGACCGAAACCACATAAAGAAGGAGCCTCGTACCACCGTCGCGCGCTTTTCGCGTACGGAAAACGGGGCACGAGGCCCCCTCTCAACGCGTAGTCGACGCGATCTGAGTCAGATACGTCGAGCAGGATCACACGAGCGATGCCACGAAGGAGCGTTCGTCATGTTTTCGTTCCCATTCCGCGCCTGTGCGGAATATAAGCGGAAAATAAAAGGACCCTCCGCGCACCCGGCAGCGCACCCTTATCCTTGCTGCCTTCCGGCCCTGGGGAGGTTCAGATGATACCGTCACACGGAGGATCGCTCCCCAGTTTACACACGCCACCACACAAAGGCGATTCGGAAAAACAAAAGTCCCGCCACCCAAAGGATGACGGGACAACCGCGGAGGATGGGGGATTCGAACCCCCGAGGGCTTGCACCCAACACGCTTTCCAAGCGTGCGCCATAGGCCACTAGGCGAATCCTCCAGCACGCACATCAGTGCGCTTGCTTATCTTAGGCTGAAACGGTCTAAAAATGCTAACTCAGCACATCGAACACCCTAATGGGATAGGTCACGCACCAAAAAGGCGAACGAAATTGCGAACCAGCTTGCCCGCCTGATGGTCACACGCCCCTAGGCGCCCGGCAAGCATCAGCGATTCCACATCATCGGTGCCCGGATAACCCGCATCTTCATAGCGTTCAAGGGCAGCACGAATCGCATCGGAATCGATTTCCGGATTGAACTGCGTCGCGTAGAAGTTGTCTGAAAACCGCATGACTTCAGCGGGACAGGTCAGCGATTTCGCCAACAAGACCGCATCTTCGGGGAGCTCTTCAACGGCTTCTGTGTGGTTCACATAGGTGTAGAACGTGCGGGAAACCCCTTCCAAGATCGGATCATCCGCATGCTCGGCAACCATATAAATCTCGGTGATCTGCGCGGGCTCAGCCCACTTGGTCGTCACCTGACCACCCATCAGAACAGCCGCAACTTCCGTTCCATACCCGGTTGTAAAACAGGGAACGTGAGCGGTCGTCACATCGTGAAGAAGGTGGAACAGTTCAGCTTCAGCGCGCTTCTGCGTCGCCGACTTGTGGACGTCGGACGTTGTCGTCCCATAGGGAGATCCACCAACGATGATGCCGGAATAGGCCTCAACATCAATGTCAGGCAGACCGAGCATGTCGAGTCTGACCTGTTCAAGCTCGGTTTCTGCTAGGCCGGTCGTTCGCTGAAACGAACGGTATTCCGCTTCAACTTCAACGTCTTCGGGACGTGTCGACACCAGCAAGAGAGGTTTCATACGTCAAGGATAGGTAAAGACTTGGAAATGGTCTAACAATTCTCAGAATGAAGACTGTCGATCCGCAAGGAGCCTCGTCACCACACCGCAGATGAAAATACGCAGTCCCAACCTTGCACCAAATTGTATCTTCGCGCCTATCCGGTCACAGAACGGACGCCAAACTACCGGCGCAATATCACTGCGGGCTAATCTGGTGTTCTGACCGGTGAAACGGCCCTGCCCATCAACTGATCAGATCGGAGAGCTCTTCCATGAGCGATAATTCCCGTGGCTTCTTCCGCTGGACCCTGCACGGTGACGGCACTTCCATTGCCCCCGGCGAGGTTGTCTCCCCCAGCGAGCGACTCACGTGGCCTCGAACAATCGGCATCGGCATTCAGCATGTTGTTGCAATGTTCGGCGCAACCTTCCTCGTTCCACTGCTGACCGGCTTCGACCCGTCAACAACTCTCTTCTTCACCGGCTTCGGAACCCTGCTGTTCCTGCTCATCACAGCCGGACGCCTTCCCTCATACCTCGGCTCGTCCTTCGCGCTGATCGCACCGATCGGCGCGGTGACCGGCTACGTTGCCGGCGGTGGCCAGACCATCGACGACCATCTTGCTTCCCTGGCACAGGGTGGCATCATCATGGCCGGTGGCTCGCTCTTCATCATCGGCCTGATCGTTCATTTCGCGGGTGCTGCTTGGATCGACAAGCTGATGCCCCCGGTGGTGACCGGCGCAATCGTCTCCCTGATCGGCTTCAACCTTGCGCCTAGCGCATGGAACAACGTGAAGACCGCCCCGCTGACCGCAACCGTCACGATCGTTTCGATCCTGCTGATCACGGTCCTATTCAAGGGCATCATCGGTCGCCTCGCGATCCTCATCGGTGTTCTGATTGGCTACGCAACCGCCTGCATCCGTGGCGAGGTCGACTTCTCCGCCATCGCAAACGCCGACTGGGTTGGCGCCCCGGCGTTCCGTGCCCCGGCCTTCGACCTGTCGCTGATAGGCCTGTTCGTCCCGGTTGTCCTGGTCCTCATGGCTGAGAACATCGGTCACGTGAAGTCCGTGTCCGCAATGACCGGCGAGAACCTGGATGATGTCACCGGTCGCGCACTCTTCGCCGACGGCCTGTCCACGATGATCGCAGGCTTCGGTGGCGGCTCCGGTACGACGACTTACGCCGAGAACATTGGCGTTATGGCCGCAACCCGCGTCTACTCGACCGCCGCTTACGTGGTCGCAGCTTTCACCGCTCTCGCCCTGTCGATGCTGCCGAAGTTCGGCCAGATCATCGCAACGATCCCGGCCGGCGTCCTCGGTGGAGCGGCAACGATCCTCTACGGCATGATCGGCATGCTCGGTGTTCGTATCTGGGTTCAGAACCGCGTTGATTTCTCCGATCCGGTTAACCTGAACACCGCTGCAGTCGCCATGGTTGTCGCCATCGCCGACTACACGCTGATTGCTGGCAAGATGACCTTCTCCGGTATTGCGCTCGGCTCCGTTGCAGCGATTGTCATCTACCACGTCATGCGCTGGATCTCGAAGGCCCGTGGTACGAACCTCGAACAGGTTTCGCCCGCATCGGTTCCCGCTGGCACGGAACTCGAGTCCGACCCCTACGCGAAGCGTCGGAAGGCACCTTCAACTGAAGCGTGATTGACGCGAAGTCGGCTCAGTCCGACTACGACCTCGGTGCACATCCAGTAAGCACCAATTGACGAGGCCAGTTACAGAGCGAATAGCCGGTGACTGCCCCCTGCGGGGCACTCACCGGCTATTTTCATGCAATTCCCACAGTGAAGATGCGCAAGGTCACTAAAACTCGCTGACATTGGTTGAATATCTTGGGAAGCCTTGGCGTTCATACCGGTAGACCTTTGAACGGTGTCTAGGGTCAGTAATGTCCTGCGCACCTCCTCTTCCATGTCTTCGTCGAAAGGAGACATCTCGGTGATTACTTTCGACCACATCTCGCACGTGTTCCCGAACGGGACGACGGCGTTGGATGACGTTTCTCTGTACGTTGAGCCTCATACGACGACGGTCCTGCTGGGCACGTCGGGGTCGGGCAAGACGACGCTGATGCGGATGGTGAATCGGATGCTCTCCCCCACGTCTGGGCGCGTGGTTGTGCGCGGGCAGGATGTTGCGGATGTGGACCCGGTGAAGTTGCGTCGCTCGATCGGATACGTGCTCCAGGATGCTGGACTTTTCCCGCATCGCAGCATTGTTGACAACATTGCGACGGTTCCGCGTCTTGAGGGTGCCTCGCGTAGAGAATCGGCGAAACGCGCGCTAGAGCTGATGGACCTGGTTGGTTTGGATCGAGGCCTCGCGAAACGCTATCCGGCGCAGCTGTCAGGTGGCCAGCGTCAGCGCGTGGGTGTTGCTCGCGCGCTCGCAAACGAAGCGGACATTCTGCTGATGGACGAACCTTTCGGCGCACTGGACCCGCTGGTTCGCGCCGACCTGCAACGGGAGCTCCGCGACCTGCGTGACCGCGTGGGCACGACCATCCTGTTCGTTACGCACGACTTAGATGAGGCGTTCATGCTCGGCGACCAGATCGCTGTTCTGCAGACCGGTGGCGTCCTAGCGCAGGTGGGCACGTCCGAGAACCTCGTGACGAACCCCGCGAACGACTTTGTCGCGTCCTTCGTCGGGTCGTCCGGCCAGCGCCGTCTGAGTATGAAGTCCACGCCCGCAGGCACACTCGTTTCTGACCCGGATGGCCGTCCGCTCGGCCTGTTGCCGGAAGGCGAACTCCGATGAGTTGGCTGTCGCAAAACTACTTACTACTCTGGGAGCTTACTGTCGCGCACCTACGCATCGCGATACCAGCAATTCTGGCCGCGGTCATCATTTCAATCCCGGTCGGTTGGGCTTCTACGCGTTCGAAGCGCTGGGGTAGCCCACTATTGACCGCACTGTCGTTGCTGTATGCGATTCCCTCACTGCCAATGCTTGTTGTGATCCCCGTGATCGTAGGAATTGCGCTCCGGAGCGAGCTGAACATCATCATCGTTCTTGCGCTCTACGGGATCGCGGTGCTGATCCGTCAGGTCGCGAATGCGTTTACCTCTCTGCCAGCTTCGGTTCTCGAGTCTGCGGACGCCGCTGGCATGAGCTCATGGCGTAAGTTCATCGGAGTCGAACTCCCACTAGCCTTGCCCGTCATCATCGCGGGCGTACGCGTGGTCGTTGTGTCGACGGTGTCGCTGGTGACCGTAGGTGCGTTCATCGGGATTCGCTCGCTGGGCACGCTGTTCACCGACGGATTCCAGCGAGGTCTGGTGTCCGAGGTATGCGCCGGCTTGGTTGCAACCGTTCTGGTCGCGCTTGTTTTGGATGCGCTGACCATCGCCGTGGGCGCCCTGCTCACCCCATGGACGAGGCCGGGATCCGCGCCTCATCGCTCCCCTGTTTCTAACCCATGTTTGAAGGCGGAGGTGGCCGCATGAGCTTGCTCATGGATGCATTGACATGGCTGTTTGCTGGTGGCCATTGGACGGGGTCCACGGGGATCCTCATTCGTATTGTTCAACATCTTGGCGTGACTGTCGGCGTTGTCACCATTGCCGGCCTGATTGCGCTGCCAATTGGTATTTACATCGGGCACACCGGCCGTTTTGTCACGCTAATGAGCGCGACGTTCGGGGTGGCGCGAGCGATCCCGACGCTGGGTGTTCTGACTTTAATCGGCTTGTGGCTGGGTATTGGCTTGTCAGCACCATTCTTAGCGCTTCTGATTTTGGCGGTTCCTCCGATGCTGTCAGCAACGTATTCCGGTATCAGGTCAGCCTCTCCGACAACGGTGGACGCTGCTCGAGCTATCGGCCTGACCGAAATGCAAGTCGTACGCGAAGTTGAACTGCCCGCCGCGCTTCCCTTGATTATTGGTGGCTTGCGCTCGACGACCCTGCAGGTTGTCGCCACCGCAACGCTCGCGGCGTACACCGCGGACGCTGGGCTGGGTCGTTTCCTCTACACAGGTCTGAAAACCCGCGATTACGGGCAGATGATTGGTGGCGCGATCCTGGTTGTCGCCCTCGCATTGATTCTGGACGCCCTGTGGGTGCGAGCATCACGCAACCCGCGCCTGAATGGCGAAGGCACTGGGAACGCTGAGCGGCCTCGTCGATTCTTTGGACGACGCACAACGAAGAACGAAAGCAATGCGCGCGTCGCGACTCGCTCGGCGGTAAAACGCAAGCGCAAAGCTGTCACCGCAATGCTCGGCGCCACTGCTCTGACGACCAGCGCGTGTGCGACCGCAGCAACCTTCGACCCGAGCTCACAATCGAACGGGCGCGAGACGATCATCGTCGGATCGCAGGACTATTACTCGAACGAAATCATCGCCGAAACCTACGCCATCGCCCTCGAGGAGGCCGGATTCGCGGTCACTCGTGAACTGCGCATCGGCCAGCGTGAGGTCTACATGCCAGAAATTCAGGCGGGCGCGATCGACGTGTTCCCCGAATACACGGGTTCACTGTTGCAGTACTTGGATGCCGATGCGACGCAGACCAGCGCAGACGAGGTGTACGAGGCTCTGAGCGCCACTCTGCCGGACGGACTGCGCGTGCTGAACGCCACGCCTGCTGCCGACCAGGATTCGTACGTGGTGACGACCGAGTTCGCGAACGAACACTCGCTGACGACGATCGGCGACCTCGCATCCGTGGGATCGGTAAAGATCGGCGGCAATTCGGAGTTGGCAACGCGCCCCTACGGTCCGGCTGGACTGAAGTCCATGTACGGCGTGACCGCGACGTTCACGCCGATCGAGGACTCGGGTGGCGCGCTCACGCTGAAGGCTCTGCGTGACGGCGACGTGCAACTGGTCGACATCTATTCGGCTGACCCGTCGCTGGCGGGTTCAGATCTGACAGTCTTGGAGGACCCGAAGGGGTTATTCCTGGCCTCCCACGTGGTGCCGATCGTCTCCCCGCGAATCGACGAGGCCGCGACTGCCGTGATCAATCGCGTGTCCGCGACCCTTGAGAGCGCGGATCTGGTGGAGATGAACCGTCAATCGACCAAAGATGGCGCGCCGGCGGCTACCATTGCTCGCTCATGGTTGGAGCGCAAAGGGCTGATTTAAAGCAAAATTTCGGCCTTGAGCGCGTTGTGCAATTTGGTTTCTACATGGTAGGGATCACACTTATTAACGCATGATCGTGCGCTGATCAACGGTTGCACGTACCTCCTTATGGATGACACCGGAATTGCCGGCTCGAAGAAATCTTCAAGTCGTCTTCACCGTAGACGCCTGCTTGTGGATAACCTCCCTTTGTCCTCAGCGTGCGTCACACTAGTAAGGACCACATACTCTTCTTTAGTCGCCGACGATGCTTGCTGGACTTGCACCTCGCCTCGCCAATGCGACTGAGATCAGCCCGCAGAAAGGAGCGCAGCACGTGGGAAAACGACGTACTTCGTCACGCGGTCGTGGCAGGGTTCATGGAAGAGCCCTCCGCATCGGTGACATCGCGGTCGCGTTGATCATCATCTGTATCGGGTCGTATTGTGTTTTTCCCTCGTTCCGTTTTATGCTCGGCCGCCTGTGGAACGATGTTGGCTTCCTCGTCCCCCACTCAGTTTCCGTCGACGATCTGCCTCCCAGCGAAGCTGCGAGGCAACTGAAAGCACTCACCGTTCTCGATCATGATGACGCACCCGACTACGATCGCGACCAGTTCGGGCACGCCTGGGCGGACGAGGACCATAACGGGTGCGATACTCGGAACGACGTGCTCGCGCGCGATCTCACGAACGTGACGTATAAGCCGAAGACACGTGACTGCATTGTCCTGACGGGAACCTTGGACGACCCGTATACAGGTTCCACGATCAACTTCCAGCGCGGACAAGAGACATCCGCTCTCGTACAGATTGACCACGTTGTCGCGTTAGGAAACGCATGGAGGTCGGGCGCGTGGCAGTGGGACGACACCCAGCGTCAACGCTTCGGGAATGACCAGAACAATTTGTTAGCCGTCGACGGTCAAACGAATAAAGACAAGGGTGCAGCATCCGCCGACAAGTGGCTACCCCCAAACGCTGACTTCCGGTGTGCCTACGTCACGAAGCAGATCAACGTGAAATACACGTGGGGGCTCACCATTACCTCTGCTGAGCAATCAAAGATGGCAAGCGTTCTAGCAGGCTGTAAGGCCTCATAGCTACCGCGATCAGGGTCGTCGATATAACAAGGCGGGCGGAGCAACCCTTGTCGCCCCGCCCGGCCTCGTCAACTATTCACTGGGTTCGTGCGCACCCAGGCGCACGATCGGCGAGCCTCAGAGGTTCAACTGAATCTGACGTCCAGGAACCGCCTCGATCAGCTCGCGCGTGTAATCCTGCACCGGATTATTGAACAGCGCGTCCGTCGAATTCTGCTCCACCAGCTTGCCCTTTTCCATAACGACCACGTCGTCAGCGATCTGACGAACAACCGCCAAGTCGTGGGTGATGAACAGGTAGGACAGACCTAGCTGAGCCTGAAGATCATTCAGCAAGTACAGGATCTGGTTCTGAACCAGAACGTCCAGAGCCGAAACTGCCTCGTCAAGAACGATGACCTCGGGGTTCAGGGCAAGCGCGCGAGCCACGGCCACACGCTGACGCTGACCACCGGACAGCTCGTTCGGGTAACGGCGCATCGCGGAACGTGGCAGAGCAACCATGTCCAGAAGCTCAGACACGCGCTCGATACGCAGATGCTTCGGATTGAATTCCTTCTTCTCCGCGGCAGTCAAAGAACGTCCAGCGTTCTTTGCTTCCATCAGAGCCGAGATCCACTTTTCAGGCTCACGACCGGTCGCCATCGCACGAGCAAACTCCTGCTCGGCGTACGCCATCGTGCCGTAGCCGTGGACGCGGAGCGGTTCTTCGATGATACGGAAGATCGAGAACATCGGATCCAGCGAACCGTACGGGTTCTGGAATACTGCCTGCAGGCGACGACGCAGAGCAAAGAGCTCCTTGTCGCTCATCTCGGACGTGTCCTTGCCGTCGAAGAAAACCTTGCCGGACGTCGGCGACAGCAGGTGCAGCACCATGTTCGCTGCGGTCGACTTACCGGAACCGGACTCGCCCACAACCGCCAGGGTCGTACCGCGACGCAAACCGAAGGTCACGTCATCAACGGCGATCAGCTTCTTAGCCTCACCCTTCGATCCACGGATATCGAACTCACGGGTCAGGTGCTCAACGCGAACGATTTCCTCGGTCGACGTTGCGCCCTTACCTGCGCCCGTCAGCTCTTCCTCCGTCACAGAAATACCGTGAGCGTGAGCGGACTCAATACGAGCCGACGCCAGCGACGGAGCAGCCGAAACAAGACGCTTCGTGTACGGGTGCTGCGGGTGTTGCAGGATCTCCAACGCGGGGCCGGATTCAACGATGCGACCACGGTGCATAACCACCAGCTGTTCGGCACGCTCAGCAGCAAGGCCAAGGTCGTGCGTAATGAACAGAACAGCGGTGCCCAGTTCGCGGGTCAGCGAACCAAGGTGATCGAGGATGCGACGCTGAACGGTCACGTCCAGAGCGGACGTCGGTTCGTCAGCGATCAGCAACTTCGGACGAGCCGCCATTCCAATAGCGATCAGCACGCGCTGACGCATACCGCCGGAGAACTCGTGCGGGTACTGCTTGGCGCGACGCTCTGCGTCCGGCAAGCCGGCCTCTTCAAGAAGCTGAGCCACGCGCTCACCAGTCTGGGACTTCGGAACAACGTTATTGGCGACAAGAGCTTCCTTGACCTGCGTACCAACGCGCAGAACAGGGTTCAGGTTCGACATCGGATCCTGGGGAACCAGGCCGATACCGGAGCCTCGCAAACGAACCCATTCCTTCGTGGTGAGGTTCGTGATCTCTTCACCGTCGAATTCGATGGAACCGCCGGTGACCTTACCGGTGCCCGGGAGCAGGCCGATGACCGCAGCAGCAGTCGTCGACTTACCGGAACCGGACTCGCCCACGATAGCGACCGTCTGGCCGGGGTAGATGGTCAGGTTTGCGCCACGGACAGCCGGAACGATACCGGTCGACGTGGTGAAGGTGACCTCAAGGTCAGTGATCTTCAGAAGCGGGTTGGCGTCCTCAGGGTGAACCTCTTCGGGAGCAGCCGATTCGCTAACGGTCTGAGAAGCATCAGCCTTGCCTTCGCCGAGCACCATCGTGTTGATGGCCTCTTCGATGGCGTCCTCGTTCGGAGTAGTCATATTCTCTTCGCTCACTTGCGTGCCTTCGGGTCGAGGGCGTCACGGACCGCATCACCCATCATGATGAAGCTGAGGACGGTCATCGCGAGAGCCAAAGCCGGGTAGAAAAGAACCATCGGGTTCGTACGCAACGACGCCTGTGCGGCCGAAATATCGGCGCCCCACGAAACGACCGTTGACGGAAGACCGATACCCATGAAGGACAGGGACGCTTCGGAAACGATGAACGTACCCAGAGCAACCGTCGCGTACACAATGATCGGAGCCATCGAGTTCGGGATGATGTGGCTCATGAGAATGCGAGCCTTTGATGCGCCGGTGGCGCGGGCAGCGGTGACAAACTCTTCGTTCTTCGCCGACATCACGGCACCACGAGTAATACGCGCGATCTGAGTCCAGCCGAAGAGGGACAGAACCAAGATAACCATCCAGATGTTTCGGTTTTCCTTGAACATCTGCATGAAGACGATTGCTGCCAGGAGCAACGGGATTGCGAAGAAGATATCGGTAATACGCGAGAGCAGAGCATCGAACCAGCCACCGAAGTAGCCGGCAATCGCGCCGATCACGCCACCGATGATGACGACGAAGATGGTCGTCAGAACACCAACGGAAACGGATGCGCGGGCACCGAAGACGATGCGAGCGTAGATGTCACAACCCTGACGGTTGAAACCGAAGGGGTGGCCGTCCGACGGACCCTTCAGCGAGTTCGAAAGCTCGCAGAAACGCGGGTCCTGGCTGGTGAACACGTTCGGGAATGCTGCGATCGCGATCGCGATCACGATGATGGTCAGAGCCACCCAGAAGAGCGGGCGCTTGCGTAGGGACTTCCATGCCTCGCCCCAGAGCGATGAAGGCGCGCGATCGTCGGCAACGGCGTCAACTGCACCAAGACCGGTTTCGTCGATATCGGAAACGAAGTGGCGTTGACCGGTTCGGGTGCGTTCGATGTTTGCGGAGGGAATGTAATCACTCATAGCGGATCCTCGGGTCGAGCACGGCGTACAGCAAGTCAACAACAAGGTTGGCGAAGATGTACACGAGCACCAGAACGGTAGTCACGGAAACGACGGTGGCGGGTTCGCCCTTGACGATGGCCTGCCAGAGCGTGCCACCAACACCGGAGATATTGAAGATGCCTTCCGTGATGATCGCGCCCCCCATGAGGGCGCCAAGGTCGCCACCAAGGAACGTTGCAACCGGGATCAGCGAGTTGCGCAGGATGTGGCGGGTCATAACCGTGCCACCCTTCAGGCCCTTCGCGCGAGCGGTGCGGACGTAGTCAGCAGACACGTTCTCAGAAACAGACTGGCGAGTCAGGCGAATCACGTATGCCAGCGAGACGCCACCAAGCACGATTGCCGGCATGGTCAACGACTGAAGGCTGACGTGCGCGCCGACTGTAGTCGGGAATACTCCTAGTTTCACACCGAGGACGAACTGCAGGACGAAGCCGAGGACGAAGGTCGGGACGGAAATCAGCAGAAGCGAGAAGACAAGAATGGTGGAGTCGAAGATGCCACCGCGGCGAACACCGGCAACGACGCCGGCAAGAATACCGAGGATTGCTTCAATCGCCATGGCGTACAGTGCAAGCTTCACCGTAATCGGGAAGGCACGCGCCATCACTGCAGTTACCGGCTGTCCGGAGAATGTCGTACCGAAATCAAGCGTGAACACGCCCTTGAGGTAAAGCAGGTACTGCATCCAGAACGGCTTATCGAGGTTGTACTTCGCAGCAATTTCAGCGTACGCAGCTTCAGAAAGCCCTCGGTCGCCGCCAAGGGCTGCGACGGGGTCACCAGGCATGAGGTACACCATCGCGAAGATCAGGAACGTGGCTCCGAAGAAAACCGGGATGGTCTGAAGGAGTCGACGTCCGATGTAACGCAACATGGACAGTCCTTTGAGATGTGGTTAGGAACTAGAGTCTTCGCCGCCTTGCTTATGAAAACTAGCAAGCAAGCGGGCACAGCCCACCTGTGGCAAAGACGCACTTACGCCATCATAGGGTAAAAACTCGGCAAACGGGAGTTTGATTAACTCGTCACCCACTAAATGGACAGTAAGAAAAAGAACAGAATTATTATCAATGATTCACCAGGCCCCGCCCAAACTCACGGTAAGAGAGCGCGGTGACGAGGCCTTGCAAACGCAATGGTGGCAGGTAGGAAAGCTCCCACCCGCCACCATTGGCACGTCCTCTAGGCGTAGTCAGTGATGACTAGCGCCTGGCCAGACTCACTCAGCCTTGGTGATCTCGTTGTAGATCGGCACGGACTTCCAGTTGAACACGACCTTGTCGACGTTCTCGGACCAGCCACCCACGACGTTGGCGTACCACAGCGGGATGACCGGGAGGTCCTTGAAGAGGATCTCCTGCGCCTGGTCGAGGATCTTGTTGGATTCCTCGGTGGAGGTCGCGGAGGAGGCCTTCTTCAGGAGGGCGTCGAAGTCGGCCGAGGAGTACTCGGTGTCGTTCGAGCCGGCGCCGGTGCCGTAGAGCGGTGCAAGGAAGTTGTACTTGCCCGGGTAGTCAGCCTGCCAGCCGGTACGGAAGGCGGAGGTGATGGTGTGGTTGGTGACCTCAGTACGCAGGGACTTGAAGTCCGGGTACGGGGCGCCAACGGCGTCGATTCCGAGCGTGTTCTTGATGGAGTTGGTGACTGCGTCAACCCATGCCTGGTGGCCACCATCAGAGTTGTAAGCGATCGAGAAGGTGCCGGACCACGGGGAAATGGCGTCTGCCTTTGCCCAGAGTTCCTTGGCCTTGTCAGCGTTGTATGTCAGGACCTCAGAGCCGGGGACCGAGTCGTTGTAGCCATCGACGACCGGGGAGGTGAAGTCCTTGGTCGGGGTACGGGTACCCGAGAAGATGGTGTCGGTGATGGTGTCGCGGTCGATCGCGTAGGAGATTGCCTGGCGACGCAGGTTGCCTTCTTCACCGGAGAAGTGTTCCAGGGCGAACGGAATTGCGAAGGACTGGAAGATTGCTGCCGGCTGATTCACGGCGCGACCGGAGAGGTCTGCTTCGTAGGTGGCGAATGCCGAGTCCGGAAGTGCGTCGAGGACGTCAAGGTTGCCGGAGAGCAGATCCTGGTATGCGGCGTCGAGCGAGGAGTAGAAGATAACGTCCACGCCACCGTTCTTGGCAACGTTGTCACCCTTGTACTCAGGATTCGGGATCAGGTGGATCTGAGCGTTGTGCTCCCAGCCGCCTTCGGCGACCATGTAGGGGCCGTTACCAATGGGCTGCTCGCCACCGGTTTCCATGTCTTCCAGGGTCGAGTCCGGAAGCGGGAAGTATGCGGTGTAGCCGAGGCGCTGCGAGAAGTCAGCTGCCGGGGCCTTAAGGGTGATGGTGAAGGTGTAGTCGTCAACGACTTCGAGGCCGGTCAGATCGCCGGCACCTTCATCATCGGAGCCAGCGATCGGCTCGTAGAAGTAGGAGGAGAGCATCGCTTCGGATGCGCCCTTCTTCCATGCATCAACGAAGTTGTGCGCTTTGACCTCGGAGCCGTCGGAGAACTTCTGTCCTTCCTTCAGCTTGACGGTCCACACGGTCGAATCTTCGTTCGGCTCGATGGATTCGGCCATGTCCATATGGGTTGCGCCGGATGCATCGTAGTAAACGAGGCCTGCGAAGATGGCATCGAGGATCTTGCCGCCACCGGTTTCGTTGGTGTTTGCCGGGATCAGCGGGTTCTGCGGCTCGGAGCCGTTGGTCGAAATGATGCCGGTCGACGAGCCCGCAGCTACGCCGGAAGCGCTTGAGTTAGCGTCGCCACCGCCAGAGCAGGCCGCGAGACCGAGGGCAAAAACGGCCGGAACTGCCAGCCATGTCCTCTTGAGGTTCATGAAAGACTCCTCCAAATTGATGGGTTAGACCCGTAACGTCCAGTCGCGGGTTACGGTTGCGAGCCTAACCCGCCACGCCGTGAAAGTCTTTCCCAGACCATAAAGTGGACATTGCTATTTGGTCACAAATGGTCACGTTTTGGTAAAGACTTGTCTATATAGACATTACTTAAGGCTCTATTCACGGCCGAAAATACCGCTTCGGACTAGGATTACATCAGCATTGACCATCGTCTCTACATGCATGCAAGGACCACTCATTATGACGTCACCTTTAAATACTGCGCCACGCGTCTGCGTTGCCGGTCCTCTTGTTTTAGCGCTGGTCATGGGCCCTTTGGAGCACGAACCTCGCCTTGGTGAAGAACAGATCGCGCCGGCATCTTCCTTCTCCCCCGGCGGCTCAGCGAATCGCGCTGTTGCCCTTGCTCGCCTTGGTCTAAACACTCAGTTCTTGTGCTCGATCGGTATCGACGAGGCCGGGGCCATTGTTCGTTCGATGCTCACAACAAGCCGGGTTGATTTGAGTCATGCGCTTCGTGTGCCTCATCAGGCGATCACGGTTTCTCTTGGTTTTGACGGGGATCGCGCACTCACCACATCTGGAGATCTGACGGTTCCATCGCTTTCGACCCTTCGCCAAGCTCCTCACGCGCTTGTGGCAGAGCTCCATGTGCTTGGAGCTAACAGTGAGACCGTGGAAAAGTGGCGCTCGAATCCGGTTCCCCCCATCACCATGCTTGAAGCTCCGCCCGCAGCACCGATTCCTCCAACGTGGGTTCTCTCGGAGTGCCGTTGGGATTCAACTGGTCAGTGGAAGAGCTCCGACCTTGATGCTTTGGATAACGTTGATGTCTTCACGCTGAACGAGCGCGAAGCAATGAATTACACGCATAAAGAAAATGCGCGTCAGGCGGCTCGCCAATTGGCATGGCATGTTCCGGGTGTCATCGTGACGCAGGGAGCGCAGGGCGCAACAGCCATTATTGAAGGCGAAGAGTTCTCGCTTCCAGCAGCCCCGGCGAAGACGATTGATACGACGTCGGCGGGACACGCGTTCTCCGCGGCTCTTGTGTGGGCGCGAATGCAGGGACTTTCCCCCGAGGGGGCCGTGTCGATGGCTCTGCTTGCATCTGCTCGATCAACGGAAACAATGGGGTCCTTCGCGGATGCACCGACGTTGGATGGTTTGAAGAAGTGGACCGAGTCCTGCGATGTGCCAGACGGATACGATCTTGCATTCATGGACTTTGACGACGTCACGCTTGAAGAAGAAACCACTCAGCGACCTGACCCCGCAGAACCTGACACGGATCTTCGTGACGATTCTGGTTTCGAGTTGGCAAAGGGAATCGCGGATATTCTCGCTCAGGAATGATGAATGGCCAAGGTTTGCCCCGTATCACCCCATCGCAACTAAAAGTGTGGGTCATTTAACATGAACAGGTTCCGACGCCCATGATCTAGCGGGAGAACTGCGCGTATAAATGAGGGATTTCAGCCAAAAAAGTTGCAGGTATAGGGAATCGTTGAAACGCTGAACAAAAAGCGCGCACCTTTTTTACGTGCATTTCACGGGCGCGTGTGTCCCATCGTCGACCGAAAGTACTCTATGAGTTCGCCTGACATATCAGCGAAAACAGAATCATCCTCATGTGACGCAGCGCCAATTGTGCCGCTTGAAACCTCGGATCTGACCGGAGACGTTCAGGGAGTGGAGCCTTCGCTGAATGTCACGGTATTCGGCATTTCGGCCGTGGTCATTCTTGCTGTTTCTTTGGCGTCGATTTTTGCTCCCGACACGGTGCAGTCTCTTTTTGACGCGACGGTGACGTGGACCAGTGAGTGGTTCGGCTGGTTCTACATTCTCTTGATCACTGCGGCGATCGTTTTTGTCATCGTTCTTGCCCTCACCCGTTTCGGCAACATCAAGTTGGGTCCGGATAACTCGACGCCAGACTTTTCAACGTTCTCGTGGGCAGCGATGCTGTTCGCCGCGGGTATCGGCACGTCAATCATGTTCTACGCGATCGCCGAACCGGTTGGACAGTACATTGCTCCCCCAACAGGCGAAGGTGAAACGATTGAAGCTGCTCGACAGGCCGTGACGTGGACACTGTTCCACTACGGCATTTCCGGCTGGGCTCTCTATGGTCTTGTTGGCATTGCCCTTGGCTACTTCGCGTACCGCAAGCACGATCGTCTGACCGTTCGATCCACTCTCCGCCCGCTTCTAGGAGATAAGGTCGACGGTATTTTCGGTGACATCATCGATATGTTCGCCCTTGTTGGTGGCGTGTTCGGCATCGCAGCCAGCCTTGGTATTGGTGTTGTCCAGCTGAACGTTGGCCTGACGATCATCTTCGGGATCCCGCAGGGCCTTGTTGCGCAGATCGGCCTCGTTTCCCTTTCTGTCATCATGGCGACAGTCTCCGCTGTCAGCGGAGTCGACAGGGGCGTTCGAATGCTCTCGTCGATCAATGTCTTCCTGGCGATGTTCCTTGCCCTCTGGGTGTTGATCACCGGAAACACGACGTTCCTTCTGGATGCGCTGGTCGCGAACGTGGGTGACTTTGTCACGCAGTTCCCCGTCCTCACTTTGGAGACATTCCCCTACCAGCGCCCCGATGAGTGGATGAACGCGTGGACCCTGTTCTTCTGGGCATGGTGGATCACGTGGGCCGCATTCGTTGGCATGTTCTTGGCCCGCATTTCGCGCGGTCGCACGATCCGTCAGTTCGTTATCGGCACGCTGACCCTGCCCTTCACCTACGTTCTGGTGTGGGTGTCCATCTTCGGCAATAGCGCCATCGACCTGATTCGTTCGGGTAACGTAGCGTTCACGAAGATCGCGTACGCCACCCCCGAAGGTGGTCTCTACGCCCTGTTGGACGCGCTCCCGCTTGGCAAAATCCTGATTGCGATTGCTCTGTTCGTCGGCGTTCTTTTCTATGTGACCAGCTCCGACTCCGGCGCACTGGTCATGGCGAACCTGTCGATGCGGAACCTGCCTGACCGTCAGGATGGCGTCGCCTGGCTTCGAGTCTTCTGGGCGACGTTGACCGGCGCTCTGACGATCACCATGCTTTTGGCGGGTGGTATTTCAATCCTTCAGCAAGCAACGATCGTCATGGCTTTGCCATTCTCCTTCGTTCTTATCCTGATCGCAGCCGCCCTCTGGAAGGCGTTGCGTTCGGAGGCCTCGAAGGCAACTGCGCGCACCCGCACCATCACATCCGGCCTGATTTCGATGAGTGGCACGGCAGCCGGTCGCGTCCGACTGTCATGGCAGGACCGCTTGAGTCGCACGTTCGATGCCGTCAGCCCGACGCGCGCCAAGCGAGCACTCGACAACCGTGTTGTGCCTGCCCTTGAAGCGGTTGGCACGCGCCTGCAGGAAGAAGGGCTTGTTTCTGAAATCGTGATCGAAGGCCCCGAAGCTCACGATCCCGACGACGATCGTCGCTTCCTCGGTCGAGCTTCTCTTGTTGTGAGTGCGACGCCTGAGGTCATGGAACAGCTGATTGCGCGCCTGCTTGATGTCCCGATTTCGGGAGCAACGATCGACGCTGAGTCCTTTAGATACGTGGTGCGCATGGTTGTCATGCCGGTTCCTACGTTTGGTGTCACACTCTCGGATGAGGATGACACGACTGTCCGTCTTGAAGTTCGCCCGCACGGTGGCGGTCAAGGCTACGACATCATGGACTGGACGGCAGATCAGGTGGCTCACGACGTGCTCGACCATTTCGAGCGTTGGGTCGAATATCTGGGTGCCACGTCCACCATCGAGTAATCGGATTGTTGCGAGGTACGAGGCCCCCTCGACATATTGAGGCTCCACCACTTTTCAGTGGAGGAGCCTCAATCTCTCTGACCAGCGTGTATCGACTACTTCGCAGAACGCTGTGCCATAGCTTCACGAATGAAGTAGATCGCGATGATGATCAACGTCAGGACGCTCATTGCGATCAGCTGCTGGCGGGCCTCGGGGTTCCATGCCATCAGGCCGGCAACCAACACCAGCGACGCGATAACGAGGCGAGGTAGCCAGGGCCAGCCCGGTGAACGCAGGGCAATTGATCCTTCAGCTTCAAGCTTGGGGTGTAGGCGAATTTGAGCGACCAAGATGAAAACCCAGATCAGTAGCAGAACCATGCCGACAGAGTTCAGCAGAATTCCAAGGAGCGATGCGGGGAGCAACCAGTTCAACGCCACCGACACCAGGGCGAAGAAGATAGAGACCGAGACAGCTCGACGAGGAGTGCGTCCTTCAGCAATGTCACCGCTCGCCCCTTCGGTGGCTACGCGGTCCTGAAGCGACTCCGCTTCCTCATCGGCCACAAGGGTAGCCGAGGTGGTCGATGAAGCGTGGCCAGCCTCGTTCATCTTCGACGAAGACACACCGCGGCCAAGCAGCCACTTCATGCCCATGCCACGCGCGGACAGCGAGTAGGCGATGCGGCTCGAGGCGTAGAGATTCGCGGAGAAGGCGGACACGAGGGCGACGAAAACGACCGCTTCCATGATCACACCGACCGCGGGAATACCTGCCATGTTCAACACCGCGGCAAACGGGCTGGTCGACATTTCTTTCGAATCCCAGCGCAACAAGCAGATCAACAGGATAACCGAACCGACGTAGAAGATCAGGATTCGGCTGATCACCGAACGAATTGCGGCGGAGATTGCGGCCTTCGCGTTCTCGGCTTCGCCGGCAGCGATCGTCACGATCTCAATACCGCCGAACGACGTGATAATCGCAAGAAGCGCGACCGCGATACCCGCCAGACCCGTCGGCGCAAAACCGCCATGTCCCAGAATCGTCTGACCGATTGGCTCGGTGCGACCGGGAACGATTCCCGTCACCAAACCGATACCGATCAGCAGGAAGACAATGATTGCCAGGACTTTGATGCCGGCAAGCCACGCTTCAACTTCACCGAAGTCGCGCGCGGCCATCAGATTCACGCCACCCAGCACAACAACGATTGCCAGAGCCACAACCCACTGCGGAACCGATGGGAACCAGCTGACGAAAATCGCTGCCGCACCCGTAATTTCGAGACCCAGCACCATCACCAGCATCGCCCAGTACAACCAGCCGGACGTGAAACCTGCCCAGCGGCCGATACCGACCTCGGCATAGGTGGAGAAGGAACCGGTCGACGGCAGGGAGCTTGCCAACTCCGACAGCGCGAACATCACCGACACGGCAATCAATGCCGCAAGAACGTAAGACACCAGGACGGCCGGGCCCGCTTCCGAGACCGCGACGCCGGTGCCGAGGAAAAAACCGGCGCCGATCGCGCTGCCCAACGCCATCATCGACAGGTGGCGCGTTTTGAATGTCTTACGAGGCCCCGATACGGGCATCGTTGCTTCGCCACCCGCGTTAGGGGCGGTCGTTGCCGGTGAGCTCATGGTTTTCATGCGCCTTTCGTTGAATCAGAGCTGGGAGTGCTCCCTGAAGAATCTGAAGATCCCGTCGACTGTTCGTGAGTTTCATTCGCCTTTTGAGCCTGTTCCTCAAGAACTGCCGTTGCTAGAGCTTTCTTTGCTGCCGGTGACATCAGGCGTCGCAACTGTGACGACGTGACCGTCAGCGTCCAGTCCCCCGCTTGGGGAAGCTGCCACTGACGCCAGTGGGATAAAACAGTGAAGCCCATGCCGACAATCGTTGCGGCGAGCATTCCGATGATCGGCAGATCGTACTTCCAGAAAATCACCGTAATCACAGCGGACGCGAACGCCGGCGTCGCGTACAGGTTGTTCCCGCCAAAAACTTGGGGGACGTTTCCGGCTGAAATATCACGGATTGCACCGCCACCAACTGCGGTGATGATGCCCAGCATGATCGCGGGAAGAACGTCAAACCCCGCGTCGAGAGTCTTCAACGCGCCGGTTGCTGCCCAACATCCAAGCACAGTTCCATCGGCGACCAGCAGGGCAGCACGCCACGGACGCGAGTCCAGCTTCCAGAGCATCGCGATCGCTGCACCCAGCAGTGCCGTCCCCAAATAAAAGGGGTCAGTTAAAGCAACCGGAGGCCCCACCTGGAGCAGAACGTCGCGGAGCATGCCACCCGCGAGCGCCGACATGATCGCGAGGACCGCAAAACCGACGGCATCAAAGCGCTTCATGCGTGCCAGTCGACCACCGATGATGCCATTCAGCAACACGCCAATCAGGTCGATGGCGCGAAACAGGTCCGGTAACGCATGGTTGAGGGTTTCAAGCACACGGACATTGTGGACTATCTTGGCTTTCCGTGGCGCGCGTGTTCACCAGACGGCGCATGCTGAGGCGCATTGTGAGACTCGGACGGATACGGATCTGCTGGTTGGGGGTCCGCTGCGGAAGGCGTCTGGTTTCCTGCGGGGCATCATCTATTGCGCGTACTAGGCGATCGCGGTGCCGAATGCTAGGCCCAGCAGGTAGGTGATAATCGCAGCACCGTAGCCGATTGCCAGCTGGCGAATCGCGCGAGGGGCGGGCGATTGACCAGAGAGGATACCGACGACTCCGCCGGTGCAGAGCAGGGTGACACCGACGATCGCGGCGGCGATGGCGATTGCTGTCAGACCGGAGAGAGCGAAGAGGTAGGGAATCAGGGGGAAGAAAGCGCCGATCGCGAAGAAGAAGAAGGACGAGGCCGCTGCCTGCCACGGTGTACCAACCTGTTCGGTGGCGCCAGCGTGAGCTGGTAGCCCGCCTTCGAGTGCGGCACGCACCGCGATGACACCGGACTCTGAGCCGGCGGGGCGGGCGACCTGGGTGAATACCTTTATGGCGTGAGCACGCGCTTCTTCGGGACTTTCGCCACGAGCACGGAACACGAGTTCCAGTTCGTTCGCGTCAACGTCGAGGTCCGGGACAGCTTGGTGTGCTTCGGGATCGGGGATCGATGCATCGAGCAGTTCACGTTGGCTGGTGACGGAGACCCATTCACCGGCTGCCATGGAGAGCGCGCCGGCCAGCAGACCAGCAAGGCCGGTCGCGAGGACGAGGTGCGGTTCCATTCCGGTTGCGGCCACACCCAGCACCAGGGCAAGGTTCGAAACCAAGCCGTCGTTTGCTCCGAAGACTGCGGCGCGGAAAGTTCCGGCCAGAGTTTCACGGGAGCGAGCAGTGAGTCCACGGATCACTTCGCCGTGAATGTGCTCGTCAGCGGCCATTTGAGCCGTCGCATCATCGTCGGCGTCGTAAGTGGTGCGCTGTTCGGCGCGCTGGGCCATCGCCAGAATAAAAATGGTGCCGAACATGTGCGCAAGCCACGCGCCAAGGCGAGTGCGAAGGCGCGGACGAGGCGCTGGAAGCGCTTTATCTCCTAGCAGGGACAGCCAGTATTCCTCGTGTCTGCGTTCAGCTTCGGCAAGCTTGAGAAGAACCTCGCGTTCAGAGCCGGTACGGCGTTCTGCGAGGGAGCGATAGGTGCGCGCTTCCATGCGTTCGTCAGCAAGGTGGCGACGCCAGCGCTTGATCTGTGCTTTCGAAACGTTCTTCGGAGGCTGCGGGGTGGGATACGCGTTAGTCATTCAATGACTCCGTAACGTTCTTTCACTATTCGTTCAAGAAGGGGAGAACGAATAAGAATCAGCCATTTTCGCGACCGACGACGTGAATTTCGATGTCATCGTCGACGACAGGAGCCGGCTGAGTTTGAGTTGCCGGAGCACCGAAGAGTCGCTCTTTCACAACGTCAGCAACCGTGTCGGTGACGCGCTCCCCCTGCTCGCGGACAATGTCCGACACCTTTTCGCCCGCTGCATCGAGGGGCTTTGCGACGACCGGGAATCGGCGGAGTTTCGATGCGCCACTGCGGATCTTCTCGTACTGTTCGCGACCAGCTTTCGTGCCCAGCACGTAGCCGGCTCCAAGACCAAGAAGCAATCCAAACCTGGTTCCCATGAAAACTCCTGTTTGTCGTGACGCTCGGCGAAAAACCGACGCGATCTGATTACTTCAACCCTACAGGCAGAACAATCCAATCAACGATCACAATTGAGAAGTTCACAAACGTACACCTAGCGGGATTGGGGTCGCTTGATTGCTCCATTCCCACTACGTTGGAGTGCGTGAGTGAGATCCGAATCATGACCCCTCGTGGCGTTTCGCTGGCGGGGACGTTCATTAACCCCGTTGACACTGGTGACGCAGCGGTTCTCTTCTCGCATTCGTTCCTTGCTGATCGTCACTCGGCTGAGCATTTCGATCGTCTTGCTCGTCTCTACCGCGCGGCAGGCTACGCCACGCTCGAGTTCGATTATTCGGGTCACGGTGAGTCCGGCGACGAAATTATTACCCTGGACGCTGAGGTTGAGGACCTGCGTGCAGCGTCCGGTTGGCTTGCCGACCAGGGGTTTGCTCGCCAACTCATTCATGCGCATTCATTCGGCGCGACGGTGGCGCTAGCAGCTCGGCCGGTCAATGTGCTCGCCTACGTTTTGTCCTCACCATCGCTTGGTCCCATGTCGGTCGATTGGACACAGATTTTCTCTGATGACCAGTTGCGTGACTTGGAAGAGATCGGCGCTACCACGATCGCTGACGACTCACCCTCGATTCGCCGACAGTTCACGATCTCGAAGCAGACGCTGATCGACTTGTCGCTGACCGATTCGGACAAGCTTCTGGCCGGCTTGGAACAGCCGACCTTGGTGATCCATGACAGCGTCGACGCCGAGTTCGGTCTGCTTGCCGCCACGCAGGATGTGTTCCACCTGCTCCCCGACGGCTCGCGCGTCGAAATCGTCTCTGATGCATCATTTGGCATGGGTGAAAAGGTCGAGGCCCTAGATGCTCCATCGCTCGAATGGGCGACCCGGTGGGTGCCCGTAGTTCGTCGCTAGCGTGACTGCACGGAGCAAGGTCGGCGTGTCTGGACCCCGTTGAGTTAACACCGAAAAATCCGGCATCGACAGTTTAGCGCCCCACCCAAACAACACCGGCCTCAAATGGCGAACTACTGCGGTTTCCATATGGAAATATGGATCAGAGCGCGAGGATTTAGCCATACCTAACGCGAGGATTTGACCATACCTGAGGCAAACGAGCCGAGGAACTCCTCGACCGCGGTCACCACTTCCGGTGCCTCGCACCACGAACGTGTACCAAATTTCGTCGTCGAGAACCCGGCGATAAGCGACGCAAAACGAATCAAGTCACTCGGGTCCTTGGGCATTGGCACATCAGCTACGTGCAATCTGCCCACCGCCCACGCGAACGCACCGTGGAAAACGTCGCCCGCACCCAGGGTTGAGATGGCATCCACCTGATCAACCTCGGTTTCACCTTCTCGCCCATCCCAATACCACTGCACCGATTCACATCCTCGCGTGCGGATCGTCCGCGTAATTCCGAAACCGGCGAGGAAGCTGGCAACCTCGGGTCCGGTCGGCTCATTCAGCAACGGCGGACAGAAGTCAGCAGACACCACCGCAATATCAACGAACCCCAGCAACGGGGCGAGCCACGGCTTCCACGACCCACCATCAAGGATCCGTTGGTGCAACGGCTTGGCTTCTAGGTGCGCGAAAGGATCCTCATCAGGATCGGGCTCCCCCAGCGTCCCCACCCGCAACACGCAGTCGGCAATCGCAGGATTGTGGCCGTCAATAAGGACAACGTCCGGAGCTCCGTCCTGGACCAGTACAGAGTCGAGCAGGTGGGTGGCCTCGTGCACGTCGATGTCGATCCGCGCATTGGTGGAAGCAACCATCCTGCCACCCGGGTGCTCAACTATGGAGGAAATCGCGGGCGTCTTCTGCGCTGAATCCACGCTGGTCGCGTCCAGCAGATGCACGCCGGCGCTGGCGAGGTCCGCGCTGATCACGCTGGCAATCATCCCCTCACCGATGGCGCTCAGCAGACTGATCGACGAGGCTGCCTCCCTCGCGCACCCCGCGGCTTTCTCAAGGGCGGAAAGGGTAACCGCAGCATTCGTTGCCGGGCCTCCCGCTGCCATCACATGATCCGTGGAGGTTGTTTTGGTGGCAATATTTGGCTCGTGGTCGAGGGCATGGATGACGTCAAGCGTCGTCAGGCCAGCGAAAAGTGCGTGCATAACTCAATCTTGCCCACAACGCTTCACACTCGCATCTTTGCGGGAAGAATGACAGGGTCTTCGATGGCGCATCGACTAAGAATGATGCGTTCACTGCCCCCTATATTTCCGACAGGCTGATATACGGGCTCCACAACGGCTGCTTCAACGTGTGTGGCATGCCGGCTCAGATCGCAGAACAAATCGAACAGAACACGGTTCGAACAAACCTGTGCCGCAAGGGAGCAAAACTCGCCGGCTGTTCAATGATCAGCACCATTGACGGATCTCTCATTTCGCTACGGATGGATCCGAACGGCATGACAGTCCTTGCTGTAGGGCGCGAATACGAGGCTACTTATCCACACGTAGCTATGGTCGTGGCACTTATCCACACGCGCACTGTTCTCGCTCCGCACGTGTGAACGTGCCTCGTTAGACTAGGCGGGTGCCAGAAAAACCAGTGCGTTCCAATGAATCGGGGTCGTCTCAGCACGGCCGCCGTGGCGGTGGAGCGCGCCCGCAAAATTCTGGCACGTCCAAAAAGGACACTCCGCGCAAGGGGCAGCAGCGTAAAAGCCGCGTCGGGCAGGAGCCTCGTACTCCCATAGGTTCCCGCGAGCGCAACGGGCACTCTGCCACCCAGCCACACCACAAGCCTCGTCGTAGGCGCAGTCCTCAATACGAACACGCACACACGTTTAAGCCGTTCACTCCCGAACAGCTGGCCGCGCGCGCAGCCGCAATCCCCGTCGTGACTTTCCCTGACCTGCCGGTCAGTGCTCGCCGCGACGAAATCGCTCAGGCGATACGTGACCACCAGGTTGTTATCGTTTCTGGTGAAACGGGTTCGGGTAAGACCACGCAGCTCCCGAAAATCTGTATGCAACTGGGTCGTGGCGTCTCCGGAATGATCGGACACACTCAACCCAGGCGTATCGCAGCGCGTTCGGTCGCTGACCGCATCGCTGAAGAACTCGGGCAAAAAGTTGGACGCGAACCTGGCCAGGTTGTCGGCTATCAGGTGCGTTTCACGGACAAGGTCGGGCCCACCACCCTAGTCAAGCTGATGACCGACGGCATTCTGCTGGCGGAAATCCAGTCCGATCCGTTGCTTCGTCGCTACGACACACTGATTATTGACGAGGCCCACGAACGTAGCCTGAACATTGACTTCATCTTGGGCTATCTGGCTCGTCTGCTTCCGGCGCGCCCGGATCTGAAAGTCATCATCACCTCGGCGACGATCGACTCGAAGCGTTTCGCTGAGCACTTCGGTGTGTGGGATGGTCTGCCCGGTCGTGGGACGTTGAAGCAGCCGGCACCTGTTATTGAAGTCTCGGGTCGCACCTTCCCCGTCGAAGTCCGCTATCGCCCCCTCACCGCTGACGTGATGACGCACTACTCGTCGTCCACTCCGGGCACTGAGCAGGAACCGGGCGACGCCTTGTCAATCGAAGACGATAATCTGCACCTGGGCGCAGAACAGCTGGTCTTGGAAGACCCTGACGATGATCTGCCGTCGCTTGGGTACGGGCTCGGCGAGGACACTGATGTTGAGACCGCGATCTGTCACGCCGTTGACGAACTTGCTGGTGAGGGCGAGGGGGACATCCTTGTTTTCCTGCCGGGCGAACGCGACATCCGCGATACCGAACAGGCATTACTCGACCATCTAGGTCCGCGCGGGGTAAAAGCGGGTGAGACTGCGAAGGCTCGCCCGACGGATATTGAAATCGTTCCGCTGTTCGCGCGCCTGAGTGCAGCCGAGCAGCATCGCGTGTTCGAGGACCACCGACTGCGTCGCGTTGTTCTGGCAACCAATGTTGCGGAAACTTCGCTGACTGTCCCGGGCATTCGCTATGTCATCGACCCTGGTTTTGCGCGTATTTCTCGCTATTCCAACCGGACGAAGGTGCAGCGACTGCCGATCGAAGCGGTGTCGCAGGCCAGCGCTAATCAGAGGGCTGGACGCTGTGGTCGCGTCGCTGACGGCATCGCAATCCGCCTCTTTTCGCAACGCGACTACGAGAATCGTCCTCGCTTCACCGAACCGGAAATCCTGCGCACCTCGCTCGCGTCGGTCATCCTACAGATGGCGGCGCTGGGCCTCGGTTCAATTGCCGACTTCCCCTTCCTCGACCCGCCCGAGCATCGCGCGGTTCGCGATGGCATCGCGACTCTGGTGGAGATTGGCGCTCTCGTAGAAGATGACGAGGCCACGCACATGTCTTCGCCCTCGAGCGCAAAGGACGCGGATTCAAACAGTGCTGGTGGCGCAAGTTCAAGGCGTTCCTTTGGACACCGCTTGACCGCAATTGGTCGGGATTTGGCGCGGTTGCCGATTGACCCCAGGCTGGGACGAATCCTTCTGGAAGCCGACGCAAACGGCTGTGCTTCCGAAGTCCTTGTCATCGTGGCAGCACTTTCAATTCAGGATGTCCGCGAGCGCCCCGCTGAACATCAGGCGGCTGCCGATGCTGCTCATGCTCGCTTGGCGAATCCGAAGTCTGACTTCGTCACCTACTTGAATTTGTGGCGCTACTTAACAGTCCAGCAGAGGGATCTATCGGGTGCGGCGTTCCGTCGCATGTGTCGGGCCGAGTTCCTGCACTACCTGCGTTTTAACGAGTGGCGTGACGTTGTTGTTCAGTTGCAGCAGATGGCCCGTCCGCTCGGGTTGGATGTGCATCCGATTGATATTCCGTCGTCTAGCGATGTTGTTCATGCGGCGGAAGCGGGCGGTTTGACTGATGCGGTAGCGCGTGCGGTTGTGGCGTTCACGGATGGTTCGCGCAGTGTGGATGCCGACCAGATTCACCGATCACTGCTTGTTGGTTTCCTGTCGAACTTGGGTTCGTGGGATCAGGCAAAACGTGATTATCAGGGTGCCCGCGGTACTCACTTCACGATTTGGCCGGGTTCAGGTTTAGCGCGCTCACATCCTGCGTGGGTGATGACCGCTGAATTGGTTGAGACCAGTCGCCTCTTTGCTCGCACTGTTGCGCGGATTGATCCGGCGTGGATTGAGCCGGTGGCTCGCCCACTGTTGAAGCGCGTATATTCCGAGCCCTTCTGGTCGAGCGCCAAGGGTGCGGCAATGGTGAAGGAAAAGGTCCTTCTCTACGGGCTGACTTTAGTTGCCGACCGTCCTGTCTTACTGGGTCGTTTGGGTGACCACGTGATTGACGCGGGTTCGGATTCGCGCTCGTCTCGCGTGGTCACGGCGGGTTCCTTGGCCGGAATCGCTCAGGGCCTGCTGGGTGTACCTACGTCGGATCGTCGTTCTCGTACCGAGATAGGCTCTATTGGTCGTGACTTCCTCGCGATGGCATTGGCTGGTGCCCTCAATCTGCCGTCGACCAGCTTCGATACATCCAGCGATGGTGACGACTTAGCGAACTTGGCTCCCAGCAATGAAACACCCGAGCAGTCGAATGGGGCATCTTCGTCGAGCACCACCCCGCCGATCGATAAGGTGGAGATCCCGGCCTCGTCGACCATTGACACTGCGCTGACGGCGCGAATACTCGCCCGCGAAATGTTCATCCGCCACGCGCTGGTGAACGGCGAATGGCGCGAACGCCACCGCTTCCAAAAGACGAACGATGAGCTACTGGAGCAGGCGCGCGAAGTCGAACGACGTTCACGCACCCACGGTTTGGTTGCTGACCAGGACGCGCGTTTCGCATTCTTCGACGACCTGCTTCCCGACGATATTGTGTCCGCCGGGCACTTCAATCGCTGGTGGAAACACACGCGCCAAAAGCATCCTGACCTGCTGACATACACTTCTTCCCTGCTTCTTCCGCGAGGGATCAGCCAAGATGCTGACGGTTTCCCCGATACCTGGGAATCGAATGGCCTGAAGCTTGATCTGTCGTATGCGTTCACGCCCGGCAGTGCGCGCGACGGCGTCACGATGATAATCCCGGTCGAAGTCCTGCAACGCGTCAATGATGTTGGCACGGACTGGTTGGTTCCCGGCATGCTGATCGAGCTCATTACTGAGTCGATTCGCGCTCTGCCGAAGGCTCAGCGTCGTCTACTTGCCCCCGCGCCCGAGGTCGGCGCTCAGGCCGGAGCATGGATGGAGCGCGCGCTCGCAGGAACCTTGACCGAAGCCGAGTCCGGCGTCGCTTCGCAGCATTCCGGCGCAGCCACGTCGTCCAAGAACGGTGACGAGGCTTCTACGGGGGTCGATCCGATGAGCCTGACGGCAGCGATGGATCGTCTTGCTCGCTGGGGTGCCACGACTGGGAATGCAAAGCAGAAGGATCGTGGAAAAAAGCCTGCGCCGATGCCAGAACCTCAGGCTGAAGAGACACCCGCGACCCCACCACAGTCGACGGTGATTGATTGGTCGAGAGAACGCCCTTCATTCAGCGAGGCTTTCCGCACCGCAGTGAGGATTCTGCGCGGAATCGATCTGAGCGATTCTCACCTTGCACACGCTCACGACAACCTACCCACGCATCTGCGGATGACATTCAGCGTTGTTGATTCGCACGGCGCTGAACTCGGTTCGAGCACCGACCTCACATACCTGCAACGCACGTTGGCATCGTCAGCAGACAATGCGATTCGTGACGCGGTGCGAGGCGCTGTCGCCGAGGCTCTTCTCGACGCCACACAGGATCGCTCCAATCGACGAAGCCACCCCAGTTCGCGCACAGATAGTTCGCGCGCGAGCTTCAGCGAAGCGAAGAACAACGCTGGTCATGCGCATTCAGATTCCGATGGTTCCCCCGAGGTTGCTACCCACCTGCACGTTGATGGGCTGACAGATTTCCCAGCTGACCCGCTTCCCCGGTCGATTGACTCTCCCGGTCAAACATCCAGCTCGCAAGGTATCCAGGTGATAACACTGCGCGGCTTCCCCGCGCTTGTCGCTCAAGGTAGCGCCACAGATCCGAGCGCTGGCGTAAGACTCATGGCGAATTCGAGCGACGCTGACCGCCATCACCGCGAGGGCCTTGCGCGCCTGTTGGTTCGCCGAGTTCGCTTGCAACAGACTCGAGTGACGACACGTTGGACGGGACGCCAAGCTCTGATGCTCGCCGCATCACCCTACCCGGATACCACTGCATTGATTGCGGACACTCAGTTGGCTTCCGCCCTCTCGCTAGTAGATGAATTGTCAGGCCAGGCCGGTCCCGGATCGATTCGAGACGCAGCCTCATTCGAAGACCTCGCCAATCGCGCACGAAACCTGCACGAGGACAGGGTCTACGAGATTCTCAGCTACGTTGTACGAGCCATGGAAGCCCACGGCGATATTGAGTCCGCGATCCGCTCTCACACGGAAGAATCCATGCGCGAAACAGTTGCTGACGAGCGAGATCACGTTGATTCTCTGATGTATCCGGGTTTTGTTCTTGATACGCCCCTATCGGCGATGCCTCACCTGGCGCGCTATCTGAAAGCCGGAGCGATGCGTATTGAACGCGCAGCCTCATCCCCCAGAGCACTCGATCGCGATCTGGAGAATAGGGACCGAATCCACGACATCCTCGACGCTTTGGGCGAAGCCGAAGAGAGCGCTCGCGCGCGCCCTTACAACGCGAAGTCGGCTACAACGATCTCGCACGTGCGATGGTTGATTGAAGAACTGCGCGTCTCCTTCTTCGCCCAACAGCTGGGCACACCCAACAAGGTGTCGGCGAAACGCGTCCTCGGCCTGATTGAGACGATCTGAAATGGATCGACGAATCGCACGAAAAGAAGCGCGCATGCTGATGGACGCCGCCGAACTGGGCGACTGGACATTCAAATTCGACACAGCAAAACGCCGAGCAGGATCCTGCGCCTACCGGACGAAGACGATCACTCTGTCCGGACCGCTCACCGATCTCTATGATCAGGACACCGTTCGTGGCGTCATCCTCCACGAAATCGCGCACGCCCTTGTCGGCCCAGACCATCACCACGATGCAACGTGGCGGAAGGTTGCTCGCGGTCTGGGCGCCCCCGATGACGCAAAGCTCCCCTCGCATCTGCCTTCCCCGGACGAACCCTGGGTCGGAACTTGCCCCAAATGCGGAGCACAACGCAAGCTCTACCGGCCACCGCGTCGCGTCACCGCCTGCGGACACTGCGCGCGACGCTTCGACGTCGAACGCATTCTGACCTGGACATATAAAGGACATCCACGTAACCCCGGCACCGCCTACCTCAAAGAACTGCGACGCATCGAACGCGCCTGAGACCACCCAAAACCGCGCCGGTAGCACGCTGGCAGGCTGAGCAATCGAGCGCGGCCTCGTCCCCCACGCGCACGAAGTTGCGCAACTGAACACGAACAGTGACGAGACCATCACTTCCGCACCCAATTTCGGTATCACCCACCGCGCGCGGAGTACTACTCTTGTCCCTAAGTTCTTTATCTGGTTTATTGAGACGGCCCACCCATAGCCGACCACCATAAAGCCGCTACCCAGGGAGTGACATGACGGATCAGCCGAACACCACCACTGCTCAGTCCACGGACGTTCCCAACGTTGCAGATCGCGAGGTTCTCACGTGGGAAGGTTTCGGCGTTGCAAGCCGTGAACTCACTCAGCAGATCGTTGACTCCGGCTGGATCCCCGAACTGATCGTCGCCATCGCGCGCGGTGGCCTGATCCCTGCGGGCGCCATCTCCTACGCAATGGACGTCAAGGCATGCGGCACCATGAACGTCGAGTTCTACACCGGCGTTGGCGAAACCCTCGAAGCACCGATCCTACTTCCTCCGCTCATGGATATTTCCGCGATGGAAGGCAAGCGAGTCCTGGTCGTTGACGACGTCGCAGACTCCGGCAAGACCCTCAAGATGGTCATGGACATGATCGCCGAAGACGGCCTGTCCCTCGACGGTGAAAACCAAGTGAAAGTTGACGCGCGCAGCGTCTGCATCTACAAGAAATCACGCTCGATCATCACCCCCGACTACATCTGGGCAGAAACCGACAAGTGGATCAACTTCCCCTGGTCGACACTGCCGACGATCACAGCAAACGCCTGATTGTGTCGAGCCGGTTGCGCGCGTCGCAGCCGGCTCTTTCATTTACCGTTTCCGCTCCGCCCCAGAACGACGAGGTTTCGGCCATGAGCACACACACTGACACCGCAGACAATCAACCCGCTGGCTCCATCAGCGGATCCGCACCCTACGCCATCTACTCTGAACGCGCGTCCGCGTCGCTGTCCGTCGCTCAACAGGTCGTTGACCTTGTCCTTCACCGGCTGGCAAATGGAGAAAACATTCGTGTCCTCGGTCTGACCGGCCCTCCCGGAACCGGGAAGACCACCGTTGCAGCCCTTGTCGCAGAAATCCTTGAAACTGCCGATGTTGCGGTGGCTGGCATCGCGCCAATGGATGGCTTTCACATGTCGAATGCCGTGCTGGACGACTTGGAGTGCCACGACCGCAAGGGCGCTCCCGACACGTTTGACATCTGGGGGTACGAGACCCTGCTGGCACGCATTCAAGCGAGCGAGCACCCCGTTTTTGCTCCCGACTACAACCGTGGCCTGCACGAACCTGTCGCAGCGTCCATCCTGATTCCAACTGAGGGCATCGTCATCACCGAAGGCAACTACCTGGCATTCGACAAACCGGGGTGGCGCGAGGCTCGCGGGCACATTGACTTCCTCGTCCACATTGATACGCCGACAGACGCTGTCATGCGGCGCCTCGTCACCCGCCACGAAGCATTCGGAAAATGCCGCGCAGATGCCGCCCACTGGGTGCGCACCGTGGACGCCCCCAACATTGAATTGGTCGCCGAATGCGCATCGCGCGCCGATGCGATCGTCTCGCCCCAAACAGGAGAGTAACTGTGACATCGTGCGCTCGGCGCACACAATAACCCTTGGTATTGCTAGCGTTCATCACATGACTGACAGCCTCACCTCGCCTCACGCCGATGAGACCCGTCCTTTAGACCAGGAGAACGCGGATCCCGTGGAGGTAGCCTCGTCGATCAACGAAACCCCCAGCGCACCCGCGGAAACCGACTCGCATTGGAAGCGTCGCGTCACCCTATTCCTGATCGCGCAGGCGATTTCCCTGTTCGGCTCCTCGATCGTGCAGTACGCGATCATGTGGTATCTGACGCTGACGCTCAAGACCGGGTGGGTCATCACCCTGTACGCCGTTGTCGCTTTCGTCCCCCAAGCGATTCTGTCTTTGTTTGGTGGCACGCTTGCCGACCGAATGAACCGTCGAACGGTGATCGCCGTTTCCGACTCGATCATTGCGCTGGTCACCCTAGGGTTGGCAATAGCAATGATTGCGGGCGAAACCTCACTTTGGCTGATCTACGGCGCGGTCTTCATTCGCTCCGTAGGCGCCGGCTTCCAACAACCCGCGGTTGGCGCTCTCCTACCACAGCTGACCCCGACCAGTCAGCTCATGCGCGTAAACGGCATTAATCAGACAATTAACTCGGCGATGGCACTGCTGTCTCCGGTGATCGCGGGCGCGGTCTACGGCTGGGGTGGCCTGGTTCCGACCTTCTGGATCGACGTTGTCACTGCCCTGATCGGCGTCGGTATTGTCCTGACGATCCCCGTTGCAACGGTGCGAAGCGGTGGCGAAGATGGAAAGTCGTTCGCTCACGATCTGATGGACGGCCTGCGCTACGTTGCGGGACACCGCACGATCCTCTGGCTGATGGTCCTCTACACAGTAATCTTCACGCTGATCGTCGCACCGAACTTCATGGTGCCACTGATGATCGCGCGCGACTTCACCGACGCTGTCTGGCCGCTGACGGTCATGGAAACCTCATTCTCAGCGGGCATGGCGCTAGGCGGTCTGGCGATCGCGACCTTTGCCGTGAAGTGGAATCAGAGCCGGATGCTTCTCTATTCGTGCGGGAGCTTCGGCCTGTTGTCCGCCGCCCTTGGCCTGACGCCATTCCTGGGGACGACCGTCGGCCTGTTTGCCCTGTTCGTACTGATGTTCATCATCGCTCTACTGATCCCGTTCTTCTCCGCGCCGGTCATGACACTGGTTCAGACCACGGTCGAACAGACGTACATGGGTCGCGTGTTTTCGCTGATCAACATCGTTGCAGTGCTGGGTATGCCAATTGGCATGATCGCGTTCGGGCCGCTTGCTGACCGATTCTCGATTCAGTGGATCTTCATCATCAGTGGCATCGTCGCGTTCGGATTCACGGTTGTGTCATTCATGGCTGAGCCCGGCCGCGAGGTCCTGAAGATGAGCGGGCAACCCGCAACTCAGCGTGACGATGAACCAGTCACTGCCTAGTCGCTTCGCTACTTCGACAGCTCTTCCACGATGAACGGCGTCGTGCGCTCAATCGTCTCGAGCGTCTCGACGAAGTCCTGATATCCGCCGTACCACGGGTCGGGGACATCATGGTCTGACGGGGTGGCCTGCGGATCAAAATCACGGAACAAACGGATATCAGGCCCAGCGGAGCCTCGTGAATCAGAAGCCGCATCGGCACGAAGCCCGGCGCGATCGCGAAGGCGGTTCAATGCAGACAGGTGATGGCCGGTCATGGCAAGGATCAGGTCCCAGTCCGCCAGTTCACTCATGCGGATCTGGCGCGCACGATGGTTGGGGACCTCGTGGCCGTATTCGCGCAAGACCCGGGCAGCGCGACGGTCGACCGGGTTGCCCTCTTCTTCGTCGGAAACTCCTGCGGAATCCACGACGATGTCAACGCCGGCATCGCGCGCGGCTTCAAGCAGAATCTGGTGAGCCATCGTCGACCGACAGATGTTGCCGGTGCAGACCATCAGAACTCGTTTCACTGGGATCCTTCCAATTAAAAAATGCAGGTCAGAGCGTCAGGAACGTGCGGACCGCGAGCGCGCTAATGCCGGCTGCCTTTTCGGAGTCCATGTGGAAGTCCTGGTCGGCAGCGGGGCCACACAAGTCGGAGACGGCGCGCAGGCTGACCCAGTCAACACCGCTGGACCAGGCGACTTCCGCCATGGCGCAGGTTTCCATGTCGGCGCCAATAGCGTCCGGGAATTTTTCGCGCATGGGCTGGGCGAGGGGGGCGGTGATGAACGAGTCGGAGGACAGGACGCGACCGGTCATGACGGTGAGGGTGTCGGACTTGGCAAGCAGGGCGACGCGAGCAACGGTTTCGTCGGAGGATCGGTAGTCTTCGGGCATCTGCGGGATCTGGCCCATGGCGTAGCCGAAGGCGGTGGCGTCGGCTTGGGAGTAGATGGTCGAGGTGCCGGCAGCGATGGTGGAGACGTTGATGTCCGCGGCGAGTCCACCGGTGGTGCCCGCTGCGATGATGATGGGACTATCAACCAGCGTGAGGGCGCGCGCGGTCGCGGACGCGGAGTTCGCCAGACCAATTCCGCTTTGCACAAGCAGAACGTCGTGACCGTCAAGAGCACCGAGCGCAAAACGCTGTTGTGCGTGGCCCTCCATTCCGACGATGAGTTCGGTGACCGTGTCACTACCGGCGCAGGGGTGCAACGCGGCGCGCAGGGGTGCCGCTTCCATTTCCATGGCGCATTGGATGATAGCGACGACGGTCGGACGAGCAGGAAATTCGATGCTGGTTGTCATAGCGCCCAGTCTACGGTTCGCTCTTACGGTGATGAAAGCGCACAATAGTTCGCATGACTTTTGACGCCGCCGATTCTCCGACCGCTCTTCCACTTGCTCAGGTGACGCCAGATCGTTTCGACGCTGGCGAGGCAACGCCCGCTGCCGTGCTTTCCGGTGAGGTTCCCGCTTCTCAGGCTGCGCACCCCCTGTCGGTTTTCGACATGTTCCGCATCGGTATCGGCCCATCGTCGTCACACACGGTTGGTCCGATGCGCGCCGGTCTTGCGTTTACAGGCGAGTTGGCGTCGTTGCTCGCCAGAGATAAAGGGGACGAGGCCGCCTCCACATCTCAACGCTCCCCCGAAGAAGAGGCGGAGTCGCAGGCGCCGTGCCGTATTACGATCGACCTGTTTGGTTCGCTTGGCGCGACGGGTCGCGGGCACAACACTGACCGCGCAGTCTTGCTGGGCCTTGCGGGCTACAGCCCGGAGAGCGTTGAGATCGATACGGTTGAGGGTATTTTCCCGGCGATTGCCGCGACCGGTTTCTTGCCGACTCCGTGCGGTCAGGTTCCTTTTGATATTGCGCGCGATATTCGTTTCGTTCCGCGCACGGTGTTGAAGTATCACGTGAACGCTCTGACGATCACGGCGTGGCGCGAAACTGATGGCCACGAGAAAATTCTGGAGCACACCTATTACTCGGTGGGCGGTGGCTTCGTGATGGTGCAGATGAATGATGACGTGGATAATCCGGAGGTCGCATCGCTGGCGACCGGCATGAGCGCCGCGACAATTGATGCTCCTGCGCCGTTCCTCTTTACGACCAGCGCACGCCTGCTCCACGAGTGTAAGCAGTCTGGTTTGCGCATCTCCGAGTTGGTTCGTCGTAATGAAGAAGCTGTGCGAACTGCTCAAGATCTCGATGAGTATTTGGATGCGATCGCGGACACGATGTTTGAGTGCGTGGATGCCGGAACCAGTGCCAGTGGCATTCTTCCGGGTGGTTTGGACGTCCCTCGTCGCGCGAAAGCACTGAGCGCAAAACTGTCCGAACGTGCTCGTACCAGCTGCGAACCGCTTCCCGGTGCTCCCTGGGCCTCGAGTCCCGACGACCCGATGCGCGCGATGGACTGGGTGAACCTGTTCGCGCTGGCGGTCAACGAAGAGAACGCTGCCGGCCACCGCATCGTCACCGCGCCGACGAATGGCGCTGCGGGCGTGATTCCTGCGGTCCTCGGCTACCTGGTCTCCTACTGCCCTGAAGCTGGTGCAACGATTGGTGCCGCATCGGCTCCGGCGCTGTTCGACTCACCTGAGGCTCCTTTTGCTCATGTGCGTTTCGGCTCTTCCGACATTCACGGGGAGGCGTGGGCGCGCAGGCGTAAGGCAGTCCATGATTTCTTGCTTGCAGCAACGGCGATTGGCTCGCTGATTAAGACGAACGCGTCGATTGCTGGTGCTGAAGTTGGCTGTCAGGGCGAGGTTGGTTCAGCGTCCGCGATGGCGGCCGCAGGCTTGGCCGAAGCGTTGGGTGGAACCCCCGAACAAGTTGAGAATGCCGCGGAAATTGCGATGGAGCATTCACTGGGGCTGACCTGCGACCCTATTGCTGGCCTGGTTCAAATCCCCTGCATCGAACGCAATGCGATCGCCGCGGTGAAGGCGATTAACGCGGCACGTATGGCCCTCTGGAGTGATGGTCGGCATACGGTGTCGCTGGATGCCGTCATTGAAACGATGCGCCAAACCGGCAACGACATGCTGTCGAAGTACAAGGAAACGTCGACGGGCGGCCTGGCCGTGAACGTCGTCGAATGCTGAGCTCACATCATTTGCTCCCACTCGATAGGGACATTTACCTCTCGTAGCGGTACCCAACAGGCGCGCCACCAGTAGTAGTGGTTCATCTACCACGACCCCTACATATAGGGAGGGTGTGCGCAATCCACCCCCTACATGTAGGGGTCTGGCATATGCGACACGCCGATGACGCACACGAATTTTGAGGCAGTTTTTTCCATTCGCATCCGAAGTTATCCACAGGTAGGCACATATGTGTTCGCCTCCATGCACATGCGTGTGGACCTGGAACCGAAGAATGACAATCGTGTGATTTCCGCATAATCATGCCCTCTTCGAGGTGCTCTGTAAAACGATTTACCCACGGTTCAACGGACAATTTTTATATGAACAGTAAGCCCATCCACACCGTATTCACAGATCCGCCTCCCTCTATCCACAGTCTGAGTCACACAACGTTACGACCACAACATGTTGTGCCTATTCCTTCAAGCACCCACAAGGTGTAGTGTTAAGAGGTCTTCGGGATACCCCCTGAAGATACGCGTTTCCATCTCTTTAATTAGGAGAATCCCATGACGATCACCGTCTACTCGAAGCCCCGTTGCCCCCAGTGCGACGCAACCTGCCGCGCTCTCGACAAGCAGGGTCTTGACTACACGAAGATCGACGTGACGGAAAACCTCGAAGCGCTCGATTACATCAAGGGCCTCGGCTACCAGCAGGCTCCCGTCGTCATGGCTGGCGACACCCACTGGAGTGGCTTCCGCCCGGACCGCATCAAGGCCGTCGCAGTTGCGGCAGCTGCCGCAACGCCCCTCGCAGTCGGCCAGGCCTGATCTTTTCTTCCGTCCCGGTTACCGATAGAGGTGGCCGGGGCGAACTGCGTTCACGGACAGAGTTTCACGAACGCGATGACGATCCCCGGCAACATTCTCAAACAGTACTGAGATGTCCGGCCTCGTCAATACAATCGAATCGCACCTAGGCGCACGGTGCGCCACACCACAGCAGCACAAACGGCAGGTCCATCATGGTGAACATCGTTTACTTTTCCTCAGCAACCGGGAATACTCGCCGGTTCGTTGAGAAGCTTGGCCTGCCCGCGCAGCGCATCCCGCTGCTGAAAAGCGACGAGTTCCTGCACGTCGACCAGCCCTACGTGCTGATTGTTCCCACATACGGCGGGGGCAACCTCAAGGGCGCGGTTCCCAAGCAGGTCATCGCCTTCCTCAACGACCCGGGTAACAGGTCTCACTGCGTGGGAGTCATCTCATCAGGAAATACGAATTTCGGCACCGCGTACTGCCTCGCAGGCGATATCGTTGCAACGAAGCTGAGTGTCCCCCATATGTATAAGTTCGAGCTACTCGGAACCCCCGAGGACGTCTCACGAGTTCGAGAAGGACTGAAAGAGTTTTGGCAGAAAATCTCACCGACACAGGCGTAGAAGAAATCAGTAACCCAGAGCTCGATTACCACGCTCTGAACGCCCAGCTGAACCTCTACGATGCCAATGGCAAGATCCAGTTCGACGCAGATCGTAAGGCAGCTCGCCAATACTTCTTGCAGCACGTCAACCAGAACACCGTCTTCTTCCACGACCTGGAAGAAAAGATGGAATACCTGGTTGAAGAGGGCTACTACGAGCAGGCTGTTCTGGACCAATACGAGTTCCAGGACATCAAGGACCTGTTCAAGCGCGCCTACGCGCACAAATTCCGCTTCCCCACGTTCCTCGGCGCGTTCAAGTACTACACGTCCTACACGCTGAAGACGTTCGACGGTAAGCGCTACCTGGAGCGTTTCGAAGACCGTGTTGCGATGGTCTCCCTGTACTTGGCTCGCGGAGATGTGAAGCTCGCTCAGCAGTTCGTGGAAGAGATCATGGCCGGCCGTTTCCAGCCTGCAACCCCGACCTTCCTGAACGCTGGCAAGGCTGCGCGCGGCGAACTCGTATCCTGCTTCCTGCTACGTATCGAAGACAACATGGAGTCGATCGCCCGTGGCATTAACTCTGCTCTTCAGCTGTCGAAGCGCGGTGGTGGCGTCGCCCTGTCGCTGACGAACCTGCGCGAAGCCGGCGCTCCGATTAAGAAGATCCAGAACCAGTCCAGTGGCGTTGTCCCGGTCATGAAGCTTCTGGAGGACTCCTTCTCTTACGCGAACCAGCTGGGTGCGCGTCAAGGTGCGGGTGCCGTTTACCTCAGCGCACACCACCCGGACATCATGCAGTTCCTCGACACGAAGCGTGAGAACGCTGACGAAAAGATCCGCATCAAGACCCTGTCGTTGGGCGTTGTGATCCCCGATATTACGTTCGAACTCGCACGTAACAACGAGGACATGTACCTGTTCAGCCCCTACGACGTCGAGCGCGTCTACGGCGTTCCCTTCTCTGAAATCTCCGTTTCTGAAAAGTACCGCGAGATGGTTGACGACGGCCGCATTCACAAGAAGAAGATCAACGCTCGTCGTTTCTTCCAGACCCTCGCTGAAATTCAGTTCGAATCCGGCTACCCGTACATCGTCTTCGAAGATACTGTGAACCGCGCGAACCCGATCAAGGGTCGCATCACGATGTCGAACCTCTGCTCCGAAATTCTGCAGGTGTCCGAGGCCTCGACCTACAACGCTGACCTGACCTACAGCCACGTCGGCAAGGACATTTCCTGCAACCTGGGTTCGTTGAACATCGCCAAGACGATGGATTCTGAGGACTTCTCGACAACGATCGAAACGGCGATCCGCGGTCTGACCGCTGTCTCCGACCTGTCGGATATTCAATCGGTTCCCTCGATTGCTCGAGGCAACGCGATGAGCCACGCGATCGGCCTGGGCCAAATGAACCTGCACGGTTACCTTGCTCGCGAACACGTCATGTACGGCTCTCAAGAGGCTCTGGACTTCACGAACATGTACTTCCTGGCTGTCGCCTACGAAGCAATCAAGGCGTCCTGCCTGATCGCGAAAGAACGCGGCGTCTCCTTCGAAGGCTTCGAGGATTCACAGTATGCGTCCGGCGAGTACTTCGAAAAGTACATCAATGGCACGTGGGAACCGACCACGGACAAGTGCCGTGAGTTGCTCGCAAAGTCGACGATCCACATTCCGACGGCTGACGATTGGAAGGCTCTAGCCGCCGATGTGAAGCAGTACGGCATGTACAACCAGAACCTGCAGGCGATCCCGCCGACCGGCTCGATTTCGTACATCAACAACTCGACCTCGTCGATCCACCCGATCGTTTCTCAGATTGAGATCCGTAAGGAAGGCAAGATCGGTCGCGTCTACTACCCGGCTCCGTACATGACGAACGAGAACCGCGAGTACTACGTGGACGCCTACGAGATCGGCCCGGAGAAGATCATCGACACCTACGCGGTTGCTACTCAGCACGTGGATCAGGGTCTGTCGCTCACGCTCTTCTACCCGGATACCGTAACGACGCGTGACATTAACAAGTCCTACATTTACGCGTGGAAGAAGGGCATCAAGACCCTGTACTACATGCGTCTTCGTCAGATGGCGCTGGAAGGCACCGAAGTTCAGGGTTGCGTGTCCTGCATGCTCTAAGCATTCAGTCCGCCATCTGTCCCCCGGCGCGGTGGTAGTTGGCCACTGAGAATCCCGGCCTCGTTGATGTGAATTCACGAGGCCGGGATTTCTTTTCCCACTTTCATATTGCGCTACCCGGACAACTAGGGAATTGCTCGGTTGTTGCACTCTGACGGAAAGGGGACATTACGGGGTTGATCGGGGGTTAGTCAGGGGAGTCCCCACTATCGAGGTGCGCCCGCCTTTCTTAGACTGGTATCAACATCAAGGTGAGGAGACATTATGACGGATCAGCAGCCGAGCCCCGAAGAAGCCGAAAAGCAGGAAGGCACCCCAGCTGAAGAGCAGGTCGTTGAAGCGAACGCTGAAGAAGCAGAGGGAGCACCTGCGGATACTGACTCAACAGAGCCTGTTGCACTAAACAATGCTCCGGTAGAAGAGGCAACCGAACTGCTCCCGACCGAGGAGACGACTGAGCTTCCCGTTGGCGATTCCACCGTGGGCGCTGTCGAGGAAACCACGGTGCTTCCCGCTAAGGAAACCGCTGAGACGACGGAACTTGCCAGCGAACCCGCCCCTGAAGTGATTGACGTTGAAGCACAAGTAGTCGAGGATTCAACTCCGACTCAGCCAACGTGGGAACAGAATCCATGGGCATCGCCGACAAGCGAGCAGCCGGCAACCGCTAGTCAGGGTGCCTACACCGCACCGCAGTTCGATCAGCAGAACCCTTACGGGCAACCGGGTGTCCAGCCCGAGCAACCATACGGCCAGTACAACGGCGGTCAGTATGGGGCAAACGGCTTTGGCCAGGCGCCGTATGGGATGACGTTCCAGATGACTCCTCTGGCGCAGGAATTGAAGTCGAATTCGACCATCGTCCTGATCCTCGGCATTCTCGGACTGGTGCTCATCGGCCTCTTTGGTTCGATTCCCGCGTGGCTGTGGGGTAATTCGATCCTGCGCCAGGCTCAGGAAAACGGGGTCAGCGCCGACATCGTGTCGAACGCGAAGGTCGGTCGCATTCTCGGCATTGTCGGTGTTGCCTTGTGGGGCGTTGCGATTGCGTTTGTCGTGTTGATATTCCTGATAGCCGCGCTCATCGCACTGCTTGCTGCGTGATGCTCTGTTGGTGAGCTCACCGCATTCACCGAACTGACTCTCCCGCCCACTGCGACATTTCGGAAGCATTCTCCAAAATGTCGCAGTGGGCGGTCGTTTTTTCGCGCAATATTTCGTCCCAAAAACATGTGCGACTAAAGTCCTAGAGGTGTTATGCTCAACACAACCCGACGCAACGGCGCTTCGGGGCATCCCAGCTAGCACGCTGGCTCCCAACTCGCACCACTATCCGAGCCCACCACCTCGGGCCCCGATGATGCGACAACGCTAGGAGCTCCTTATGACTGAGACTACTTTCCAGGCCGTGGCGATGATCATCTACCTATTGGCGATGGTCATGATCGGTCTTTTCGCATACAACCGCACTAAGAGCCTTGACGACTACATGCTCGGTGGCCGAGATCTTGGCCCCGGCGTCGCAGCCCTTTCCGCAGGCGCAGCCGACATGTCCGGCTGGCTCCTCATGGGCCTGCCCGGTGCGCTCTACCTCAACGGCCTCATCGAAGGCTGGATCGCAGTTGGCCTGACCCTCGGCGCATGGCTGAACTGGAAGTTCACCGCCCCCAGGCTTCGCGCATACTCGAAGATCGCATCGAACTCGATCACCGTTCCATCGTTCCTCGGCCAACGCCTACGCGATACCTCCAATATTGTTCGTATCGTTGCCGGCCTTGTCATCACCGTGTTCTTCACGTTCTACGTTTCATCGGGCATGGTCGCCGGTGGCGCGTTCTTCGAATCATCATTCGGCATGGACTACCACCTGGGTATGGTCATCATCGCTGCGACGACAGTGCTGTACACGCTGGTCGGTGGCTTCCTTGCCGTATCGTGGACCGACGCCGTTCAGGGCATCATGATGCTGATCGCGCTCATCCTGGTGCCGGTTGTGGGCGTCATCCACGTTGGTGGCTTCTCCAATCTGATGAGCGAAGTGAACCGCATCGATCCGACGATCTTCTCGCTCACTCACGGTGAAGGCGCTCTGTCCGGCGTAGCAATCCTCGGCATCGTGTCGGCGCTCGCGTGGGGCCTCGGCTACTTCGGTCAGCCGCACATCATCGTCCGCTTCATGGCACTGCGTTCTACCGCGGAGGCCAAGCAGGGTCGTCGCATCGGTATCAGTTGGATGTTCCTGTCCGTGATTGGTGCAGGCATGACAGCAATTGTCGGCATCGCCGTCTACCAGCATGACGAAGGAAAGCTCGCGAACCCCGAAGGCGTCTTCATCAGCCTCGGGCAGTTGCTCTTCCACCCCTTCATCGCAGGCTTCATGCTTGCAGCGATCCTCGCCGCCATCATGTCGACCATTTCGTCCCAGCTTCTGGTGACCTCGTCCGCACTGGTCGAAGATATCTACCGCGCCTACACGAAGCGCGAACTGAACGGCGCTGACGGTGTTCTTGCTGGCCGTATCGCGGTTGGCGTGATCGCTCTGATCGCAGCGTTTCTGGCGTGGCAAAGATCCGACTCGATTCTGGGTCTGGTGGCGTTCGCGTGGGCCGGCTTCGGCGCATCATTCGGTCCGATCGTGATCCTGTCGCTGTACTGGCGCAAACTCACCTCGGCAGGCGCAATCGCCGGCATGGTGACCGGCGCGGTCGTCGTTGGCATCTGGGGCAACATTTCGGGTGGCATCTTCGACCTGTACGAGATCGTCCCCGGCTTCCTTCTGAACCTCATCGTTGCGGCCGTCGTGTCGCGTGCAACGTGGAAGCCAAACCCGGACATTGATGCCGAGTTCGACCAGACAATCGCAGAAACTCAGGGCATCTGACGCCTCAGCTTCGCGCTACTTCGCCACGAATGCAGGTGGCGCGAAGCAGTCAGATCCCTCTATTTCAGAATTGACGAGGCCACCTCGCCCACTGAACCGCCACGGCCTGAAACGGGGTGGGCGACCTCGTCGACTGAACATCACCGCACTGAATCTTTCCAACTCACTCACACACCACTGAACAAAGTAATCGAGGAAGAATGTCTGAATCAGAAAACCCCACCACGGATTTCGAAACGATCGTTGACCGCGCGCTTGCTACCGCGAGGCGTTGGGCGACATCATCGACACAGTTCCCGACTGACCCGGCAGCACAGTTGCTGGCCGGCGTGTTGAAGGACGAAGAGGGCTTGGATTACACCGTTTCATTCGTTGACGGAGTGGTTCGCCCCGAAGACCAGAAGGTGGCCGCACGCCACCTTGCCGAGGTCGGCGCGAAGAACCCGAAGTTCTTGCCGTGGTATCTGCGCACCCCTGCACTGGTTGGCGGTAAGGTTGGCACGCTAGTTCCGTCAATCGCTGTTCCCGCCGCCCGCAAGGTGTTTGCACGCCTTGTTGGTGATCTTGTTGTTGATGTGTCCGACGAGAAGCTCGGTCCAGCAATCGAGCGACTTCGTAAAGATGGCGCGCGCCTGAACATGAATCTGCTCGGCGAAGCCGTGCTGGGCGAGAAGGAAGCTCGCAAGCGCCTCGACGACACTCGTCGTCTGTTGGAGCGCCCGGATGTTGACTACGTTTCACTGAAGGTTTCGGCGGTGACCGGCCCGCACAACCCGTGGGGATACGACCAGATCGTTAACCACGCGGTGCGCGAACTGCTTCCGCTCTACCAGTACGCGGTCAGCGCCGGTGGCAAGTTCATCAACTTGGACATGGAGGAATACCACGACCTTCAGCTGACGGTCGACGTGTTCAAGACAATCCTCGACCGTGAAGAATGCCTGGGTCTGCGTGCCGGCATCGTGCTTCAGGCCTATCTGCCCGACACCCTGAACGTCATGAAGGATCTGCAGGAATGGGCAGCAGCACGCAGAGCGCGTGGCGGAGCACCGATCAAGGTGCGTGTCGTGAAGGGCGCAAACCTGGCAATGGAGCGCGTCGATGCCGCGATGCACGGCTGGGATCTGACGACCTGGGATTCGAAGCAGTCGACGGATGCGAACTACGTGCGAGTCCTGGATTGGGCGATGCACCCCGATCGTATTCAGAACGTCAACATCGGCGTCGCGGGACACAACCTGTTCACAGTCGCCTGCGCATGGGAGCTGGCGAAGGAACGCGGTGTTACCGACCACGTTGAATTCGAAATGCTGTCCGGTATGGCGATGCAGCAGGCGGCCGCAGTTCGTCAGGAAGTCGGCAACCTGTTACTGTACGTGCCCGTCGTTCACCCCGACGAATACGACGTTGCCATCGCGTACCTGGTGCGCCGACTGGAAGAAAACTCCGCGGACGATAACTTCATGGCGTCGATCTTCGATATCGGCACCTCGCAAGTGTCATTCGATAAGGAAAAGACTCGCTTCCTTGCCGCAGTTGAGCAGATGAAGCGCGAGGGAATCAGCCGTGTTGGCGCAAATCGTACCCAGGACCGCACGTCGGAAACTGCCGACGACCTGGCTGCACCGTTGAAGGACTCGAACGGTAACTGGGTCTTCGCGAACACTGCGGATTCGGATCCGGCTCTTCCGGTCAACCTGCAGTGGGCACGTGAAATCGCCGAGCGTATCCCGACCTCAACTCTGGGAACTTCGACCCTTGAAGCGGGGACGATCACTGATCGCGAAACCCTGGACACCCTCGTCGAGGCGACCGCGAACGCCGGCAAGGAATGGGCGGCCCGTAGCGCCGCAGAGCGTAGCGATATCCTGCACCGCGCAGGTGTTGAGCTGGCCCGTCGTCGCGCGGATCTGATCGAGGTTGCCGGCTCCGAACTGGGCAAGTCCCTGGAGCAGGCTGACGTCGAGGTTTCCGAAGCTACCGACTTTGCCCACTACTACGCACAGCTTGCTCTGGAGCTCGAAAAACTCGATGGCGCCCAGTTCACTCCGGTGGATCTGACCTTGGTTACTCCGCCGTGGAACTTCCCGCTGGCAATTCCTGCCGGTGGCGTTCTGGCCGCTTTGGCTGCAGGATCGGCTGTCATTTTGAAGCCTGCTGATCCGGCTGGTCGCTGTGGCGCCGTTATTGCCGAGTGCCTGTGGGCTGCGGGTGTCCCGAAGGATGTCCTGCAGTTTGTCTCCGTCGGCGAGGACACGCTGGGTAAGGACCTCGTCACGCACCCACGCGTGGGTCGCGTTGTCCTGACGGGCGCGGCTGGGACGGCTGAACTGTTCCGTTCCTGGGATCCGACGATGAAGATCATGGCAGAAACTTCGGGTAAGAACTCGATCATCATCACTCCGTCGGCCGACCTTGATCTGGCCGTAAAGGATGTTGTGAACTCAGCGTTCGGTCACGCTGGTCAGAAGTGTTCTGCCTGCTCCTATGTGATTCTGGTCGGTTCGGTCGGCTTCTCGAAGCGCGTGCGCAACCAGTTGCTTGACGCGGTTCGTTCCCTGCATGTCGCCTGGTCGGATGACCTGAGCGCTCAGATGGGTCCGCTGGCGACCGAGCCGACCGGAAAGCTACTGCGCGGTCTGACCACGTTGGAACCAGGTCAGAAGTGGGAAATCACCCCAAAGCCTCTCGATGACACGAACCGACTGTGGAGTCCTGGTGTCCGCTCGGGTGTCCAGGTCGGTAGCGAGTACCACTTGACCGAATACTTCGGCCCGATCCTCGGCATTATCCGCGTCGATACGCTCGATGAGGCGATCGAAGCGCAGAACATGGTCGAGTACGGTCTGACCGCCGGCCTACACTCGCTGGATCCGGACGAAATCAACTACTGGCTGAACAACGTCGAAGCTGGCAACGTGTACGTTAACCGCGGTATCACGGGCGCGATCGTGCGTCGCCAGCCGTTCGGTGGCTGGAAGCGTTCAGTTGTCGGCGAAGGCACGAAGGCCGGTGGCCCAAACTACCTGCTGGGCTTCGGTTCGCTGGCGTCCGCGCCACTCGATTCCGCTCCGTCGACGCACACGTTGAAGCCTCAGTTGCGTGATCTGCTCGATTCGGCGTCCGAGGTGCTTGACGGCGAAGAGATGGAGCGTTTGGCGAAGGCAATTTCGTCGGATAACGAGGCCGCGTTCACCGAATTCGACGTCTTACATGACCCGAGCGCGGTGCCCGCGGAGCGCAATATTCTGCGTTACATTCCGGCACGTGCAACGATTCGTGCCGGAGCGGGCGCTTCGCTGACCGATATTCTGCGCGTCATCTCGGCTGGCGTGGCAACGGGTTCCTTCGCTTCGAATCCACTGGGTGAGGGAATGATTCGCGAGACCACCGGCGGCGGTTGGGGCGATGTTGAGCTGACCGTTTCCACGACCACACCGCTACCCACGTCGATCACGTCGCTACTGGCGCACATGGGTATCGGGGTTGTTGTCGAAGACTTCGATCAGTTCACTATGCGTCTGACACAGGTGGAATTCAACTACGACGAGCGTATTCGTCTCATTGACGAGGCCGGCGACGACCTGCGTTGCGCCGTGGGCGGCTCGATTGACGTGGCCGTCTGGGATGGCCCCGTCACAAACTCTGGCCGTGTAGAGGTTCTGCCGTTCGTTCACGAGCAGGCAGTGTCGATCACGAACCATCGTTTCGGTAATCGCACTCCCCTGTCGACGCAGGTCTTGCAGGGCTGACTGAGGTGCCCCTGTGCGGGGTACTGCGCAGGCTTCCTCAACCGTGTGAGTGAGGAATAGCGCCGGCGGGCATCGGAAAGCGACCACGTTATGTGCGTGGAATGCCCGCCGGCGCGACCTGTGCCCGGGGTGGAGCGACCCGATACGATAGGGGCATGGTCCCTCGCTTTCACACCGACGATAAGTTCCACAAACGCTCTGGCTCTGACGCAGAGTTGATTCGTGACCTCGACCGTCTGGATGGTCGCTCCTACGGGTCGTATAAGTCGGTGATCGGCGACTGGGATTACGGCGATTTTTCGCTGAGCATCGATCGGATTCAGTCCGACCCTTACGCTCCTCCGTCGCAGATTCGCGCAACTGCGAAACCTGATCGAATGGGCTTGCCACCTGAAGCATTGGCGAATGGTCAGGCTCGTCTGGCGACGGCTGACTTCCTGGCGCGAGCCTTCGAGGCAGCAATCAGAAACCGCATTCGTGGTGGTGCCATTCGGATCGCTCACCCGGGTCCAGAGATCCTGCAACGTTCAAGCGCGAAGGTGATGCCCGATCATGTTGAGATCCGTTTCCAGGTTCAGATGCCTGCGCGAGGTCGAACGATCATGGGCCGCGAAGCTGCCCGTATTTTCGACGTGGATATTCCGAACATTGTGATGGACACGTTTGATTTTGTGTCTGACGATGACATCACCATCGCCAAGACTTCTGCCCTGAAAACCCACATTGCAACGTACGAGGATCATTGCGCTCTGATCGATTCTCTGGCGGAAAACAACTGGGTGTCTTTTATCGCCGATGGCTCGTTGCTTGCCCGTAAGTCGGGGGTTTCGCAGGTTCCGATGGACGCCGATACCGCGGTAACTTTTGAGTCCCCGCAGACTCTGCGTCAGACGGTGAACCTTCCTCACGCGGGCAAAGTCAGTGGCATGGCAATTGCTCCCGGTGTCACCGTGATCGTCGGCGGTGGCTACCACGGCAAGTCGACGCTATTATCAGCAATCCAACGAGGCGTGTACGCGCATGTTCCAAACGACGGTCGCGAACTCGTAGCAACTCTTCCGGATGCCATGAAGGTACGCGCAGCCGATGGTCGTACCGTGACCGGAGTCGATGTTTCTCCCTTTATTTCACATTTGCCGGCCGGCGCGGACACGACGAACTTCTCGACGTCGAACGCTTCAGGCTCAACCTCTCAGGCTGCGGCGATCATGGAGGCTGTGGAACTCGGCTCTCCTCTTCTGCTGATCGACGAAGACACTTCGGCAACGAACCTCTTGATCCGTGATGAGCGTATGCGCGCCCTCGTCGCCACCGAAAAAGAGCCGATCACTCCCCTCGTTGACCGTATCGGAGCTCTTGCAAAGCAGAATGTTTCAACGATTATGGTCATGGGCGGTTCTGGCGACTATCTGGACGTTGCCGACTGCGTCCTCATGCTTGACACTTACCGTTGCGTGGACGTCACCGCCCGCGCCAAGGATGTAGCTGCACAAATGCCGCGGCCTCGTAATGACAAGCAGGAATTCGCGTTGCCCGCGCCTCGTATCCCCCATCGCCTGCGCCCCACGTCCGACCGCCCGAAGACAAAGTCCGCGGGCCTGGACGAAATCACGATCGACCGCCAGACAATCACCCTGACGGACGTGGAGCAAATCGTCGATCCGGGTCAGACCGAAGCAATCGCGTGGGCGGTCCGAGGAGTTTTGGAAAACTATGCTGCCGGCAAGATGGCGCTAGTCGAACTGCTTGCTCGTCTTGAACGTCAGTTCGCATCCGAAGGCTTGGACGCGCTGACAAAGTTCGGGGCACGCTCATACCCGGCATTCTTGGCTCGCCCGCGACGCGTCGACATTGGGGCCGCGATCAACCGTTTCCGCGGGCTCAGTATTGTCGCCACCGACTCCGTGGAAAAGGACTGACCCCCCTTCTATTCGAGGTTAATCGGGGACATCCCCCACAAGAAAATGGGGGTGGAAATGGGCGCTTCCCCCATAGTGCGTAGCTCGTTGCTCGGCGCACAGTTGAAGCATGAGCATTCCACTTTCACAATCTCAGTCAGTCTCATCCGTTTCGTCGTCCGCGCCCGTTGTCGCGCTTGATCACGTATCCAAGATTTACGGTCAGGATGATACGCGCGTCGCAGCGCTTGACGACGTCAGCGTCGACTTTTACGAGCACACCTTCACCGCCATTATGGGTCCGTCGGGCTCAGGTAAGTCGACCATGCTTCACATGCTTGCCGGTCTCGATTTGGCGACCAGTGGCGAGGTTCGGATCGAAGGTAAAACCTTGTCGCAACTGGATGATGACGCGTTGACCCGTCTTCGTCGCGACCGCATCGGTTTCGTATTCCAGAGCTTCAACCTTGTTCCCACTCTTGATGCGCGCGCAAACATTGAGCTTCCCCTTCACTTGGCCGGACAAAAGCCTGACCGCCGTTGGCTCTCCATGATCATCGACGTGCTCGGCATCGGGAATCGCTTGAAGCATCGCCCGCAGGAAATGTCTGGTGGCCAGCAGCAACGCGTCGCCGTTGCCCGTGCGCTCGCATCGAAGCCAGCAGTGATCGTCGCCGACGAACCGACCGGCAACCTGGACTCCGCTTCCTCGCGCGAGGTCCTGCAACTTCTTCGCGCCACCGTTGATCAGCTGGGACAGAGCGTCATCATGGTGACGCACGATCAAAACGCCGCTCTGATTGCCGACCGTGTCCTGGTGATGCGCGACGGAAAGATCCGGGCCGATCTGGCCAAGCCGACCGAAGCTCAGCTGAGCGAGGCCGCACGATGAGCTCCATTAAACAACCGAGCGATTTCGCCCCTACATCCGAGCCTCGTACCGACGCTTCCACATCGCGTGGAACCCTTGGCCACTTGCTCCGCGCCAACGTGAAGACGCACGGTCATCGCTACGTGGCGACCGGCCTCGCCGTCGCGATTTCAACCGCGTTCATCATGGTGTTCCTGGCACTCGGCAACGGCATGACCGCATCGCTGACCGCGAGTGCGCGCGATTCCTACCACGGTGCTGCCACGGTGGTCGAGGCTACTGACGAGTTCTACGATGCCGGCCACTCGGATCTTTTAGAGGTCACCGATCAGTTGAAGGCAACCGACGGTGTCACGGCAATTGCACCGCAACAGCGGGCCTTCCTCAATCTGTCGAATGGCGCTAAGCGCACGGTTCGCATGGCACGCTCTACCCAGCCGGAACCTTTCCACCGCAGTGAAGTAACAGAAGGTGCCCTTCCGAACAGCGACACTGAGATCTTCCTCGACACGATCGCCGCTGACAACCTGGGCGTGAAGGTAGGCGACACGATTCAGGCAAGCGCTGCGTACACGCAGGATGCTTCTGCTCCAAAGACCAGCCTGACCGTTTCGGGCCTGGTGAAAACCGGGCCGACGGGCCAAGGTGTTGCGATGATGACACCGGACGGCTTGGTTGCCGCGTCCAATCACTCGCAGTACACGACCAGCATTCTGGTTGCCTCATCGAGCGCCTCCCCGTCGATTGCTGAGCAAGAAAAGTTGGCGAACACGCTGACAACGACACTCGATGACACCGGTCTGACAGTAATGACCGGCCAAGCGGCATACGAAAGAGAGATTGAGCAACTGGCCGTCGGGTCAGCAACACTCACAGCGATATTCCTGGTCTTCCCCGTGATTTCGATGATTGTCGCAATTATCGTTGTTGCGACGACCTTCCAGGTGATAATGACTCAGCGGCGTCGCGAGCTCGCCCTGCTACGCGCCATTGGCGCAACGAAGAAGCAAACTCGGTCGTTGGTCATGCGCGAGGCCGCATTGATCGGCCTCATCTCGTCGGCGGTCGGTACCGCCGTGGGCGCATTGGGCGGGTTTGCAATCCTGAACGGGTTCGGGATTGTCTCGTTCTCTGACGCAGTTGCCTCGGCTGCCTCGCCGATCGCCTTGGCGGGCACGTGGTCGGCTGGCACGCTGATGACGATCGCCGCGAACCTGCGCCCCGCGCGCTCGATTGCTCGCATGTCTCCGATCGAGGCACTGGGTAATCAAGCGGAAACCACATCCTCGCAGAAGTCGCATCGCGTGTTCTTCATTGTTTCTCTCATCATTGCGGCGCTTGCCTTCACAGGTATGGGTGTTGGCCTGTTCATGCGTGGGTCGACCAGCGGTTTCCTGCTCGCATTCCTTTCCGGAATGGTCGCGCTGGTCGCCATGATGTGCGCATCGATCGTTTTCATCCCGGCCTTGGCACGTCTGTGGGGCAGTCTTGGACGGGGAACCACGGCGAAGCTGGCACGCGAAAATACTCTTCGCAATCCTGGTCGCACCGCAGCAACAGGTGTTGCTATCGCCATTGGCGTCACCCTGATCACCATGATGAGCGTGGGCGCAGTATCAATGCGGGAGACACTCACTTCCGAGGTTGATTCTGCTCGTCCTTACGATCTGACCGTGCAGTCTGTCAGCGGTGAGCTACCCGCATCCGCTCTGTCGGAGGTCACTGGGACACAAGGTGTTGCCGCGGCGGTTGCGATTCACGGGACCAGCGGAACGATGACAGCGGGGACTGATTCGCTCGACGTCTTCATCGAGGGCGTGCCCGACTTGAATCCGGTCGCACACTCCACGATTGACGTATTGGATGATTCGACCGCAAAGTTCCAGAGCAGCACAGTGAAGACCGGCGACACGGTTCAGGTGTGTACCTCGAACGGAAAATGTGCTGACTTCACCGCTCTCATCGACGAACACTCCCAGGCTGGCTACGTTTCAATTTCTGCGAACGCCCTCGGCAAACTAGATTCATCAGCCGGCCTAAGCGCGATTCAAGTGAAGCTGGACGACCAGGCGAGTGCTACCAAAGTACAGTCCGCTCTGCTGTCGCTCAACGACCAGTACTCGGTGAACGGTACTGCTCTTGAACGCGAAACCTACAACCGGATGATCGATCAAGTCCTACTGGTCGTGATCGGAATGCTCGGTATTTCGGTTCTGATTGCACTGGTCGGTGTGACGAATACGCTCAGTCTGTCGGTTGCGGAGCGCACCCGCGAGAACGGTCTGTTGCGCGCTCTTGGTATGACCCGCCGGAATATTAAGACAATGCTGAGTGTCGAAGCTGTCTGTATCGCGTTGGCTGGGTCAACCATCGGTGTGATTCTGGGGATTATCTTTGGAATCGCGGGAACATACGCCCTGCCTTTAAAGGATGTGACCATTGCAATCGCCATGCCGTGGGGAACCCTGATTGCGGTTGTTGCTGTGTCCGTGTTGGCCGCTTTGATTGCCTCGTGGTTGCCCGGACGCAAGGCTGCAAAGGTCTCTCCCGTGGAGGCACTGGCGACTGAGTAACACGGCTCCGTGACGGGGCTCGGGGTGCATCCATTCGGATGCACCCCGAGTTTCGTTCAAGCCCGAACCTCGTCAATCCACATCGTGGACCATGACAGACTGTCAATGACGCACCCACCATGCGCGACAGATATTCATCCGCCGGACATTGGTGAACTATCACAGCCCGACGTGGGCAGGACAAGGGAGTCCTTCAGTGAGAACCCTCAGCCATTGCACCATAGTCCTTCTCAGGGGTGTCCTCTTCTTCATCGGCTTCGTCGCGACGATTTCGCAGATCACATACGCAGGCGTTCCTCCCGATTCAGACGAGGCAGAAAGTACAAGTGAGCAAGTCACACTCGACAACCCCGACGGAAGCTGGAGGGCAGAAAGCCGGATGCGAGAAACTCAGAAGCCGAGGAATGCCTTGATCGCGGGCATCTCGCGACGGATCTGCTCAAGGCCTGCCTGGTAGTTGGCGTCGAGGCGCTCGCGGCGCATTTCCGTGTTTTGAATGTCGATTGTTTCGGGAAAGAAGAGGTAGGCGCGCCCCTGTTCTTCCAGTTCAAACATCTTTTTGCGGGTGGCGTTGTAGCGAACCGGGCGCCGGGCGACGCCTTCATAGATGGAGGGGAACTTACGGAAGTTCGCCTTCAGCATTGCGCCGACCGAGGTGCGCATCGCTCCCTTGACGTAGTCGCGCGGGCGGGTCGCGATGACGACGAATGTGCGGTAGCCGTCGCGCATGGGCGCATCCAGTGGAATACCACCATTCGGACCGAGCGCACCGTCAACGTAGGTATCGCCGTCGATGATGACCGGCGGCATCAGAATCGGTAGCGTCGACGAGGCGCGAACGCGCGCCCCTAGGTCAGCCAGCGTCGTCATGTCGTCTTTGCCGAACCAGCGCATTTCGCCACGGGAGGCATTAAACGCGCCGACGCGCGCGGTTGCCGGGTTGGCGTTGAAGGTGTCAATGTCAAAGGGCATGGCGCCGTCAGGCTTGCCGATTTCTTCGTAGATCCATTGGGCGTTGAAAAATCCTCGGCCACGGGCGAAGTGGTCGAGCCCGCCAAATTCAGGGTATTCGGCGACGTCAACGAAGGTTTCGTAGGAGCGTTTCGGATCGCGTGAAATGTAGTTGACCGTGTGCGATGAGCCCGCGGAAATACCGGAAACATGGTCGAAGAACAGGCCTTGCTCCACGAATTCCGAGACGACGGCCGCCGTGTAGGCGTTGCGCATGCCGCCTCCTTCGAAGACGAGGGCAACGTCGTTGATGTTATTCGTCAGCGTGGGAACGGTGGTTTCTTGCATTTCAGGCACGTTTGCAGACTATGCCCTCCCGGTTCGAAATGCTCGCCGAGATCCAGCATGTGCGCTCACGGTTGACGCTCGCGAATTTGTCGTAGTTCTGCGGTTTTATTGACGAGGCCACGCTCGACGTTCTGGACATGGGGCGTGTATTTTGGCGCGAGTTTCTAAGGTTTTTCGCTTGTTGAGGCACAGGCTCATTTACCCGTGCGGGGTATGTAAAAACATTTGTATACGGTGCGGGTTAAAGTCTGTGCATGAGCGAATTCACCCTTCCACCCGTGGCCGAACGTCGATTCGGCTACCGCGTCCGCGATATTCACGGCGATCATTTTGATGATGTCTGGGACTGGTTGCGTGATGAGTCGAATCCTGATGTGGTCGCGCACCTGGATGCAGAGAATCACTGGGCGGATCACGTGTGTAAGCCAACTGAGTCGTTAGCTACGGCGATTGCTGGCGAAGTGAAGGGGCATACGGCTCTGGACGATGTCTCGGTTCCCGTTTTGGACGGTGATTATTGGTATTTCCACAAGTGGCATAAGGGCGATTCGTATGCAACGCATCATCGTGTGCCGGCCGATCGCAAGGGCATTTTTGATGCGTCTATTCTTCCACCTCAGCCCAGTGTTGATGGTGTTCTTCCTGGTGAGACGCTGATTTTGGACGAGAATGCTCTGGCCACGGGACAGGAGTTCTTTAAGGTCGCTGATATTCAGCCGAGCCCCGATGGTCGCTTGATCGCGTGGGCGCGGGACACTGCTGGCGATGAGCGCTTCACGTGGGTTGTTCAGGTTGCCGATACTGGCGAAGTCGTTGATGAAGCTGTCGTTGACGCTGGTTATGGGCTGGCGTGGGCAGCGGATTCTGCTTCGTTTATTTACATGGGTGTCGATGACGCGTGGCGCGCGTGCGAAGTCTGGTGGCACCAGCTTGGCACAGGTCGCGATCAGGATCGTTTGCTTCTGGTTGACCCTGACGAGCGTTTTGAAATGGGGATTTCCGATGGTGGGGACCCGTTCCATGTCCTCATTCATTCCATGTCGTCGACGTCTGGTCAGGCATGGGTGTGGTTGCCGGATTATCCGTCAACGCGCCCGGTCTCGATAACCGGTCTGGCAAAGCGTGTGATGGTGGCGGTGGATTCTGCTGGCGATCACCTGCTTGTGGTGCACACTGCTCTGTCGCAAGAGGGCACGCTTGCCGTTGCCTCTTATCCGTCTGATCTTGTGTCGCTGGCAACTCCCGTCGATGCTGACTATTCGCGCGCTGTTCTTGGTAATCGCGAGTCTGGATCAGCGATTGAGGGTGGTGAACCTGTGCCTTTTGCTCCACCGTCAACGTGGGTCACTGTGCGCGAAGCAGGCGCAGGCGAACGCCTGCTCGAAGTGGAAGCCAGGGCATCGTTCTGCGTGCTTTCTATGCGTTCAAATGCTCTGACACAAGTGGAGTACCGGACCCGAAACACGGCTATTGACGTCAGCGGGGATGTCCGGCCTCGTCCCCTTTCGAGCGACGAACTGTGCGAACTCTGGGGCGACGGGCACTTCGTGGAAGCAAAGGCTCCGGTGCGCACGATCAACTCCGTCGAGGGACCGCGCTTTGATGACCGTTTCTTCCGCGTGCGTGTTCAGTCGCAGATTCAACCGGAAACAACGATCCAAGTTGACCCATTCAGCGGCGAAACGACGGTACTGAAGGTCGCAGAGGCTCCCGGCTGGGATCCGTCCACGATGGTGGAAGAGCGTGTGTGGGTAACGGCTCGCGATGGGAAGACTCAGATCCCGGTTACGTTGATTCACGGGGTTGATGTGCGACCTGACGGCACACATCCCGGGTGGGAATTGGGATATGGGTCGTACGAGGTCTCCTATGACCCCGAGTTTGAGACGCTCCGCCTGCCAATCTTTGAGCGCGGTGTGGTGTTTGCGATCGCGCATATCCGTGGTGGTGGCGAACTGGGGCGCGCGTGGTATGACGATGGGAAGGAAGCCGTGAAGGTGAATACTTTCACCGACTTCATTGACGTTGGGCGTTGGATGGTCGAATCAGGGTGGGTTGCTCCCGGACGCCTCATTGCTGAGGGACGAAGTGCCGGTGGTCTGTTGATGGGTGCCGTGTTGAATATGGCTCCCGACCTGTATCGAACGGTGATCGCTGGCGTTCCTTTCGTCGACGCTCTGACGACAATCTTGGATCCGAGTCTTCCTTTGACGGTCGGTGAATGGGAAGAGTGGGGTAACCCCATTGAAAGCCCGGAGATCTTCCGGATTATGAAGGGCTACACGCCGTACGAGAACGTGCCAGAAAACGTCACTCTGCCAGCGGTTATGGCAACAACGTCAGTGAATGACACACGCGTTGAATTTGTTGAGCCGACCAAGTGGGTCCAACGCCTACGAGAAGCGTCAGGGCAGAACGCAGATGCTGACCTTGCCGCCTCGCGTCCGATTGTTCTGCGTACTCAGATGGTTGCAGGTCATGCTGGGCCGTCTGGCCGTGAAGGGCGCTGGAAGGCTCGCGCCGAAGAGTTCGCTTTCGCGCTCGGGCAGGTCGGAGTTCGCGAGCCCGCAGCATCGGAACTAGGTACGTCTGAAGCATCCGAAGCAATGGACAAGGCTGGTGATCAGCGATGACGCCTGCAGGTAACCGTATCGTTGCTGCCGTTGACGGTTCTTCACTTGGGAATCCTGGTCCCGCCGGCTGGGCGTGGGTCGTTGACGCCACTTGCTGGGATGCCGGTGGCTGGGAATCGGGGACGAACAATCTGGGTGAACTCACCGCTGTTCTTGAGCTGTTGAAGGCCACGGAAGCTGCTGGGTTTGCTGACTGTGAGCTCCATATCTTGGCCGATTCGCAGTATGCGATCAACGTGATCTCTCAGTGGATGCACGGGTGGAAGAAGCGCGGTTGGGTGAAAGCCGATAAGAAGCCGATCAAGAACCTTGAACTGATTCAAGAAATTGACCGTGTCATCGCTGGGCGGAACGTAACCTTCGAATGGGTGAAAGGCCACGCTGGGCACACCATGAACGAGCTCGCCGATGACTTCGCGCGCGGATGCGCCGAGGAATATCAGGCGGGTCGCATCCCCAAGCCTGGCCCCGGATTTGCTGGTAGTGGGGGAGAAACTCCCGCTTCGCAGTCCAACGAAACCGGTGATTTCGGCGATGATTCCGCGAGCGCAGTCGCGGAGCCGGCGGTTTCTTCTTCTGACTCTTCTTTCATGGAGATGCGTGACGGTTCCGGATCGGACAACAGGTCGCGTCTGATTGAGAATGAAAAGGTGTTCCTCACCGCCTGGCTTACAGGAGAATCATCGGTTTTAAAGCAGATTGCAGCCTCGGACTGCACGCGCGTTTGGCCGAACGGGAACGTGACCACGACGTTGGAGGGCCCTGTTCCCCTCGACGCGAAGATCAGTCGCATGACGGTGACTCCCGCAGGAAGCGCTTGGCTTGTTCGCTACGAGATGCGATGGAAGAACGGCGCCAGCGTTGAGCTGTCGGTCTGGGAGCCAAGTGAGAATTCGCGTGGGCTGAGCCTGGTTCATCATCAGACAACCTTGAAAGGTTAAGAGGCAGGCCACACTGACGTCCACGGTGCGTCCCTCGAACGAGCAGTAGCGACCCACGCGCAAGATTTGCTGAGTGATGTCCAGCCTGCAACCGCACTCCCGCAAAGAGCCAGCTTGCTCTCGGTTCACTGACATCGTTGCGGGTATGCGAATTGGATCGCCCGCCCGCGATACAGTGGGTTCATGCTCGTGAACTCGTATATTCAGCACTCTTGCACCGTCAATGAACACCGTTTCGTCGTCCCGTTGGATCACCGGAAGACGCTGAACGCACCCGCATCGACTCCGCAGACGCTGGAAACGATCGAGGTTTTCGCGCGCGAGGTGATCCGCCCCGGTGGCGAAAACCTCCCCTACTTGGTGTATTTGCAGGGGGGTCCCGGTTTTGGCGCGCCTCGTTCGGGTGACTTCCGCGATGGCTGGCTTGGGCGTCTGCTCGACGACCACCGCTTGGTTCTATTAGATCAACGAGGCACTGGCCAGTCGGGACGCCTTGATGCGCGCAGTTTGGTGGAGTCCGGTCGCTTCGATAACCCGGATGGGTCCATCAACGACCAGGCGTTGGCTGATTACCTGATGCTTTTCCGCCAGGATCAGATTGTCTGGGATGCCGAGCATGTTCGCCGTGAGCTGGCTGGCGACGCACAGTGGTCGACTCTGGGCCAGAGCTTCGGCGGATTCATCACGACCGCTTATCTGTCGCTCGCCCCAGAGGGCCTCGAAAAGTCACTACTTACGGGTGGTTTGCCGGGCCTTACACATGTTGACGAAATCTATCGCCGGACATACGCCGCCACGGCGAAGCGTAACCAGACCTACTTCTCGCGCTACGCATCCGACGAGCGCACGATCCGTGAAATCGCCGCTCACCTGCGCGACACCGAAGAACTACTGCCAACAGGAGAACGCCTCAGCCCCGCACGATTCCGCATGATCGGCATGGGCCTGGGAACAACAACGCGCACAGACATGTTGCACTACCTGCTCGAAGGCCCGTGGACGACGGTGCGTGGGCAGCGTCGTCTGTCACACCAGTTCCTCGAAGGCATCGCGGCGGAAATTGCAGGTACACCCATGTACGCGGTCCTGCACGAAACAATTTATGCGGGTGCGACCCCCGACCTGGCGGGCACGACAACGAACTGGTCCGCCGACCGTCTAGCCGAAGAAATCCCCGGTTTCGCTAAGGATGCCGATCCACTCGACGAATCTGAGCCCTACTACCTGACCGGCGAGCACATGATGCGCCGTTTCTTCGACGAGGATCCGTTCCTCCGCCCGTTCGCCAAAGCCTGCGACATTCTGGCGACACGCACGGATTGGCCGGCCGTCTACATTCCCGAGGTTCTGACTCACAACACCGTCCCGGTCGCAGCAGCCGTCTACTACGACGACATGTTTGTGCCTCGTGAACTGTCCCTCGATACCGCGGCGACAATCCGTGGCGCACGCACGTGGATCACGAACGAGTACCAGCACGACGGTCTGCGCGCGTCCGGAACGAACGTTATCGACCACCTTTTCGAGTTGGTACGCGACTGAGCACCGACTCCCTGGCTCCGCCTGCGATAAGAGCAGAGCCAAGATCGGCAGGCGGCCTCGTCGATTGGTGCACACTCGATGTGTGCGCAACTGGCCGATCTCACAAGATCGGCCGCCCGCCCACCTCACCTACCCACCCACATCGCGGGTAGGCTATGTCCATACCCCCAAACGCCCGCGCTTGGATACGAAGCACACCCCGGATTGAAAGAAGACCAGTGAGCACTCAGCCTGTTTTTGAAGCGATCAACTGGAACCGCATTGAGGACGAGAAGGACCTCGAGGTCTGGGATCGCCTCACCGGCAACTTCTGGTTGCCTGAAAAAGTGCCGTTGTCGAACGACATTCAGTCCTGGAAAACCCTGCACCCGGACGAGCAGCTGATGACGAACCGCGTGTTTACCGGCCTGACTCTGCTGGACACCCTGCAGGGCACCGTCGGCGCAATCTCCCTTATCCCCGACGCGCGCACCCCGCACGAGGAGGCCGTCTACACGAACATCGCGTTCATGGAGTCCGTGCACGCGAAGTCGTACTCCTCGATCTTCTCGACCCTCCTGTCCACCGAGGAGATCAACGAGTCCTTCCGCTGGTCGGAAGAGAACGAGCCCCTCCAGAAGAAGGCCGAGATCGTGAAGTCCTACTACGAGGGCGACGATCCGGCCAAGCGCAAGGTCGCCTCGACGATGCTCGAGTCCTTCCTCTTCTACTCGGGCTTCTACGCTCCGATGTACTGGTCGGCGCACGCGAAGCTGACGAACACCGCTGACCTGATCCGCCTGATCATCCGCGACGAGGCCGTTCACGGCTACTACATCGGCTACAAGTACCAGCTCGCCGTCGCCGAGTCCTCTCCCGAGCGCCGCGACGAGCTCAAGGATTACACCTACTCCCTCCTCTACGAGCTCTACGAGAACGAGGAGCAGTACACGGAGGATCTCTACGATCCGCTCGGCCTCACCGAGGACGTGAAGAAGTTCCTGCGCTACAACGCGAACAAGGCGCTGATGAACCTCGGCTACGAGGCCCTGTTCCCGGCCGACGAGACGAACGTGAACCCGGCAATTCTGGCGGCTCTGTCGCCGAACGCCGACGAGAACCACGATTTCTTCTCGGGCTCCGGTTCCTCCTACGTCATCGGCGAGATCGTCGACACCGAGGACGAGGACTGGGACTTCTAAGGCCCCTCCTTCAAGACAACTGACAAGGGCCCTGGCAACCAGCACGGTTGTCGGGGCTCTTTCGTTTCACCCCTGGATTTATCCTAGAAATCGTGGAGAAGCGTCCGCAAAAAACCCTCACTTTCGCGTTGACGGTTAAACTGTTTTTGTTACGTGTGTGCATTTACGCTCACGCGAAGCGTTTTTCCGTTGGAAGAGAGTCGATATTTCGGCGATCAACCGCCAGAAAAGCGTCCAATACCGCCTGTCCCTAGGAGTACCGAGCATGAGCATCTTTGATCGCTTTGAGAACGCAGTTGAGCGTGGTGTCAACGATGCCTTTTCGAAGGTTTTTCGTTCCGGCATTAAAGCGGTTGATGTGAACTCGGCTATTCGTCGCGCGATGGACGATTCGGCGCAGGAGCTGTCAACGGAGCGCACGATCGCGGCGAATCATTTCACGGTGTTTGCTACGCCGGCTGATTTGGATTCGTTGGAAGCTGACTTGAATGTTCTTGCGGACGAATTCGCAACGCAGGCGACCGAGCATGCTGCGGACAACGGGTACGCCCTGCTTGGCCCGGTAAGCGTTGAGTTCCGCGAGGATGACAAGGAGCAGGCAGGCAAGTTGCGCGTCGAGGCTTCGAATAAGCGTGGGAGTGTCGCGCCAGCGACTGCCTCGTCTCCTTCGCCTGAGCACCCGATCATTGAGGTGAATGGCGAGCGTTGGCTACTGACAGAACCCGTGACGGTGATTGGTCGCGGTACCGAAGCCGATATTATCGTCGCCGACACCGGCGTTTCGCGCCGTCACCTTGAACTGCGAATCACGCCGACCGGTGTGATTGCTACTGATCTTGGTTCCACGAATGGCACGTTTGTTGAGGGCCACAAGATTGATGCTGCGACCCTGCTGGATGGTAACCAGCTGACGATTGGTCGTACTGTCATCGACTTTTGGACTCACCCGGAAACGGGGGGTGATGAATGACCTCGGATCTCGCGTTTACGGTTTTTAGGATCGGGTACCTGGTCCTGCTGTGGTTGCTCGTGTTGGGTGCCGTGAATACGTTGCGTCGCGACGTGTTTGGCACGGTTGTTACCCCGCGTGGTAAGGGCAGAAAGGCCGCTGATCAGCGTCGTAAAGAGAATCGACGAAACCGCCACCAGGCTCGGAACTTAGAGCCCGATGTGCCACGGAACGTGTTGCTGACGGGTGGCCCGCTTGTGGGAACTGTTCTTCCGTTGGGAACGACACCGATTGTGATTGGGCGTTCGCCCGCGTCGACGCTTGTGCTTGAGGATGAGTACGCGTCGGGGCGTCATGCTCGCCTTCAGCCTTCTGAGCAAGGCTGGTGGATCGAGGATTTGAGTAGCCGTAATGGCACCTTCGTTGATGATGAGCGTCTGAGCGAGCCTCGTCTGCTTCATTCGGGCGATGTTGTGCGTATTGGGCAGACCACGTTTGAATTGGTGAGCTGATGGCAGCTGCCCCGATTGAATTCCGTTGCGCGGCCCGTTCTGACGTTGGGTTGGTTCGAAGCAATAACCAGGATTCTGGTTATGCGGGTCCGAACCTGCTTGTTTTAGCCGATGGCATGGGTGGTCCTGCCGGTGGCGATATTGCGTCAAGCGTTGCGATTGCGCACCTTGTTCCTCTGGATTCGGATTCGTATCCTGCGGACAAGATGCTGCCGTTGCTTCGCGAAGCGTTGATGGATGCGCACGATGAACTGTCGGATCGTTCTCGTCGAGACAAGGATCTTGAGGGTCTGGGGACGACGTGTATTGCTGTGATGCGTTCGGGCAATAAGTTGGCGATGGTTCATATCGGCGATTCGCGCGCCTATGTTTTGCGTGGAGAGGCTCTCACGCAGGTAACAACGGACCATTCGTTCGTTCAGTATCTGGTGGAGTCCGGTCAAATCACGCCTGAAGAGGCAGAACACCATCCGAATAAGAATGTTGTTTTGCGTGTTTTGGGCGATTCTCAGGCGGATGTGACTCCGGATGAGACGATCCGCGAAGCGGTTGTCGGCGATCGTTGGTTGCTTTGCTCCGATGGTCTGTCGGGTGTTGTGTCTCCCGAGACGTTGGGGGCTGTTCTTGCCGAAATTGATGATCCCGGTGAGTGCGCTGAAGAGTTGATTCGCCTTGCGCTTCGCGCGGGCGGTCCTGACAACATCACGTGCGTTGTTGCTGACATTGTCAAGCCCGGGTCGTATCCGGTTGGGCCTCCCCAGATTGTGGGCGCGGCGGCGATTGATCGTCATGCTGCTTCTCGCGGTGGCGAGGGTGCGGCTGGGCGCGCGGCGGCTTTGCGGAAGCAACGCCGTTTGGCGATTGACGAAGATGACGGCGAGGATCAGACGAAGCGTCGCGCTTGGTTCGCCCCGCTTTTGGGCCTTGTTGTCGCTGTTCTGCTCGGTGTTGGCGGATGGCTTGGTTGGTCGTGGACGCAGAGCCAGTATTACGTGATCGGCCAGGATGGCTACGTCGTTATCTACCAGGGCATTCCGCAGTCGTTGGGACCGTGGAAGTTCTCGCACGCCGTCGAAGTCACGGATCTTTCGTTGGCTGAGTTGACCGATGCGGACCGTCAACGCCTGAAGGATCCTGTTCTGCGTTCGTCGCGCGAGAAGATCGATCAGTACATTGATCAGTTGCGTCTGAACAAGAAGAGCTTTAAGTCTGCACTGAACGCTGATAACTCTCAGTCTGACGATAGCGCTCAATCCGCGTCCTCAGGACAGTCGGGAGCTCAATCAGGTTCGACGAATAACAGTTTGGCGAGTGGTCACTGATGGCTCTTGTGACCGTTGCTCCCGCGAAGCCTCGTCGCGGTCTTGAAATTATTCTTTTGCTGGTTGCTTTGACAGTCGGTATTGGCGGATATGTTCTGACCAACATTAATCGCACGGGTGAGTTGCCCGGCAATCTTGCGATGCACGCCGGTATTTTGCTGGCGATTGCGATTGTCGCCGAGGTGGGGATGCATTTCCTGGCACCCTTCGCTGACCCCGTGATTCTGCCGATTGCGGTAGCGCTCACCGGCCTGGGTTTGGCGATGATTTATCGCTTGGATATGTCCTACGATGCGCTTGGTCAGGCGACTGTCGACATGCGTCAGCTGATGTTTGTGGGCATCGCAATTGCTGTCGCCGCGTTGATTCTGATCGTGTTGAAGGACCATCGTTCGTTGCGTCGTTACACGTACACGTTCGGTGTCCTGTCCTTGATCCTGCTACTGCTCCCGATGATTCCGGGGCTCGGTGTCGAAACGTTCGGGGCACGAGTCTGGATCCGCATTGGTTCGATGTCGTTCCAGCCCGGCGAGCTGGTGAAGATCACGCTGGCACTGTTCTTTGCCGGCTACTTGGTGACGAATCGTGACAATCTTGCGATTGGTGGACGTCAGTTCCTTGGAATGCGATTGCCTCGCGCCCGCGACTTGGGTCCGATTCTGCTTGTCTGGTTGATCGGTATTGCGATTCTTGTTTTGCAGCGCGATCTTGGTACCTCGCTCCTGTTCTTCAGCCTGTTCGTGGCAATGCTGTACGTGGCAACGAATCGAGTGTCGTGGCTGGTCATCGGTTTCGTCATGTTCGTGCCCGCTGTTGCGCTGACAGTCAAGGCATTCCCGCACGTCGCGAATCGTTTCTCGGTGTGGTTGAACGCGTTGGATCCCGAGGTTTATGAGCAGACGGGCGGGTCGTTCCAGCTGGTGCAGTCGCTGTTCGGTCAGGCATCGGGCGGTTTGATGGGGACAGGTTGGGGTCGTGGCTACCCACAGTTGGTTCCTCTTGCCAATTCTGACTTCATTCTTTCGTCGCTTGCCGAAGAATTGGGTTTGACCGGTTTGGCCGCAATTCTGGTGCTGTATCTGGTGCTGATTGAACGCGGTTTACGTGCCGCCATTTCCGTTCGTGACGGTTTCGGGAAGCTGCTGGCAACGGGTTTGAGTTTCTCGCTGGCAATTCAGCTGTTCGTTGTGTTGGGCGGTATTACTCGCCTGATCCCGCTAACGGGTCTGACGGCGCCGTTCTTGGCAGCCGGCGGCTCGTCAATGGTGTCGTCGTGGTTGACTGTCGCGCTGTTGATTCGCGTGTCCGATGCGGCTCGTCGTCCCGCCGCCACACCTGCTCCGTGGAACTCAGGTATCCAACCGTCAGTTGCACGTGAGGTGAACGCATGAACCATCAGATTCGTCGCTTGTCCATCGTCATCTTCGCAATGTTTGCTCTGCTTGGTTTGGCTGCAACGAACAATCAGTTCCTTCAGGCTCCGTCTTTAAACGCCGATGGGCGTAATGAACGCACTATTTTGCACGCGGCGGAAACGGATCGCGGTCCGATCATTGTTGCGGGTTCGGCGATTGCGTCGTCAACGAAGATTGAGGGCTCTCATCGTTTCCAGCGTTCCTATTCTCAGGGTCCGCTTTATGCTTCGGTGACCGGGTATTTCTCGTCCGCATTTTCGCAGGCAACCGGGCTTGAGTCGGCCGCTGAATCAACATTGGACGGACAGTCTCAGGCTCTTCTTGGTCAGCGTCTTCACAACCTGTTTACGGGCGCTTCTCGCCAGGGCGGTGGCTTGGTGCTGACGTTGGATCCGACCCTCCAGCAGATTGCCGCTGATCAGTTGGGTAACCGCAAGGGCGCCGTCGTGGCGTTGAATGCAAAGACCGGCGCGATTTTGGCGATGTATTCATCTCCCAGCTATGACCCGAATTCTCTGGCCGCCTTCGATTCCGAGGCGGTGAGTGACGCGTATAAGGCTCTGACGGAAGATCCGAACGAGCCCCTATCGAACCGTGCGATCGCGGGTAATCGCTATGAGCCAGGTTCGACGTTCAAGATTTTGACGTCAATCGCTCTGATCGAAAATGGTGTCGCTTCACCATCCACGAATGTGGAATCCCCCGTTTCAACAGTGCTTCCCGGAACTCAGACGACGGTGTCGAACATTGAGTCTTCGACGTGTGGCGATGGGAATCCGACGTTGGCTGAAGCGTTTGCACGATCGTGCAACACGTCGTTCATTCTTGCCGCGCAGTCTCTTTCTCACAATCAGCTTGCCGATGTGGCGTCGCGTTTCGGTTTCGGCGCGTCCCAGTCGATTCCGCTTGCTGTGACTCCTTCGGTTTTCCCTGAAACGACGGATGCGGCCCAGTTGGCGATGAGCGCTATCGGCCAGTATTCAGTTCAGGTGACGCCACTTGAAATGGCTGAGATTGCTCAGACGATCGCTAACGGTGGTCAGATGATGACGCCCTACTTGGTGTCGCAGGTTGTGGATGCTGATTTGGCTGTCCAGTCCGAGACCAACCCGACTGTGTTGCGCACCCCGATTAGTGCCGATATTGCGACGCAACTGACCGAGATGATGAAGGGTGTTGTCAATCAGCCGTATGGCACGGGCACATCCATGGCGATCGACGGCATTTCCGTGGCGGCGAAGACCGGCACGGCGGAAACGGGCACTAACGGACACGCGAACGCGTGGGCGGTGGGTTTTGCTCCCGCTGATGATCCGCAGATTGCCTTCGCTGTCCTTGTCGAGGGTGACGATACGGATCCAGCTCCTCACGGTGGAACCGTTGCCGGCCCAATTGCTCGCGCGCTTCTAGAGGCAGGTATCCAATGAGTTCTTCCACAAAGTATTCAGCGGGCAAGAAGCTGGGCGGTCGTTACACGCTACTCACGCCGATTGCTCAAGGTGGCATGGGCGAGGTCTGGAAGGCCCGCGATCAGGTGACCGGTCGCATGGTGGCCGCAAAGGTATTGCGCCCGGAGTTCTCTGGCGAAGAGTTGTCCCTGTCGCGTCTGCGTATCGAAGCGAATAATGCGATGCGTATCCAGCACCCGAATATTGCGAACGTGCAGGATTCTGGCGAGCAGGATGGTCGCGGCTGGATCGTCATGGAGCTGGTTGAAGGCAAGCCCCTCAATCACTACTTGAAAGACGGTCATCGCATTGCCACGCAGGACCTCGTCCCCGTGCTGATGCAGGTCGCGATGGCGCTCGGCGCAGCGTCGGAAGCCGGGGTTGTCCACCGTGATATTAAGCCCGCGAATATTCTGGTGCGCCCCGACGGCATCGTGAAGCTGACCGATTTTGGTATTTCGCGCTCGAATAATCAGGCGGCTCTGACCGCCGCGGGAATGGTGATGGGCACGGCTCAGTACCTTCCGCCCGAGCAGGCAATGGGGGAAATCGCGACATCGTTGGGTGATTTGTACGCCTTGGGTGTGATTGCGTACGAGGCTGCTGCCGGGCAGCGACCCTTTACTGGCAAGACGCAAGTTGATATTGCGTTCTCGCACGTGAATGATCCTGTTCCTCCCCTGCCTTCTGACGTGCCGCGTCCGCTTGCTGACATCATTTGTCACCTCTTGGAAAAGAAGCCGGAGAAGCGCCCCGACTCTGGTGTGGCGTTGGTCCGCGAGCTGTCGAAGGCGGCAAAGCAGATGGGTATTTCTGTAGCAACTCATCCGCTTCCCGACCCATTCCCAGAGGCGAAGATGGAGCCGACGCAGGTTCACCCGTCTCCCGTGGCAGCGCCGGTTCATCACACGAAGCGTCGCAGTCTTCCCGAGGAACTGCTGGAACGCCCAGCGGGCCTTGATACTCCAACGGATCCGCAGAACCTTACGCAACAGTCAGATTCGCAGGATCCTCAAAACGTAAACTCCCAGACAGAACACTCACAGTCGCTCTCAGGAGATGCCATGCCATCGAACAAGGGGGATGTGGACTTAGATCCAACCGCGGTGCGTCGTCGTCAGCTCAGTGAACGACTGAAGGAACGTGCTCGCGTCCGCGAAGAGGCTGACACGGCTCACGCTTCGGTGTCGCCGACACTTCCACCACCACCGGCTCTCACCGACAAACGTTCGGCCATCGATTCAGCCAAGCGCTCAGGAACGCAGGCCGTGACCTCGTCCCCCCAGACGAAGACGCGCCAGCAGAAACTGTCGTCGCCACCACCCAAGCGGGTCAGACCGAAGCCGTCGAGCCAGGCGAGCAGGCAGGTCTGGTACTCCGTGTCGAAGCGGAATGCGCCACCGGTGAGCACCGTGCCCCCGACTCCGACTCAGTACAACAGGTCGGTGGTTGCGCCACCTGTTTCAAAGGGTCGACGCATCATCCAAGCAATCATCATTGCCCTGATAATCATCGCGATTCTCGCGGGCGCATATTTCATTCTTCAGCACATGTTCGGGTCACTCACGTCGCTTCTCAGTGACGGGCTCCCCACCACGAAGGAGGTTCAGACATGGCAGACTCCATGGGCCGCCGTCTAGCCGGCAGGTACGAGGTTCGCTCACTGATCGGGCGTGGCGGTATGGCGGAAGTCCACCTGGGCTTCGATACGCGCCTATCACGCGTTGTCGCAATCAAGATGCTGCGCTCTGACCTAGCACGAGACTCCGTGTTCCAGGCGCGTTTCAGGCGTGAAGCGCAGTCGGCTGCTTCTTTGAACCACGCGAATATTGTGGCCGTGTACGACACGGGCGAGGAAATGCTGACCGGCCCTGACGGTCGTGCTATCTCCGTGCCGTACATCGTGATGGAGTACGTTGAGGGGCACACGGTCAAGGAACTGCTCGCTGACGGTACTCCGGTGCCGATCAACGAGGCCGTTGCCATCGTATCCGGCGTGTTGGGCGCGCTTGAATACTCCCATTCGCAGCATTTGGTGCACCGGGATATCAAGCCGGGCAACATCATGTTGACGAATGACGGCAAGGTGAAGGTCATGGACTTCGGTATCGCGCGTGCGATCACCGATTCGCAGGCGACGATGACGCAGACGAACGCTGTCGTTGGCACTGCCCAGTACCTGTCGCCCGAGCAGGCTCGCGGTGAGCAGGTGGACGCGCGTTCCGACTTGTACTCCACCGGCGTTGTCCTGTTTGAGTTGCTGACCGGTCGTCCGCCGTTTACCGGCGATTCGGCTGTTGCCGTTGCCTACCAGCATGTTCAGCAGTTGCCTCCCACACCGTCGTCGATCACCCCGGATGTTCCCGAGGCACTTGATCGCGTCGTCATGAAGGCTCTGGCAAAGGATCGCACAGACCGCTACACGTCAGCTGCCTCTATGCTGGCTGATTTGATGCGAGCGTCGCACGGTGGCCACGTGAATGCTCCAGCCGTTGCGGTGTGGGCGGACACGGTTCCGATGGCTGCGGCAAACGTAGCTAATTCGCAGCCGACTCAAACGTTGCCTCCGGCAGTTGCTTCCCCGTCAAATGCGACAACGACCTTTGCGCCCGTTGCGACGCAGGAGTTTGAGGAAGAACCGAAAAAGAAGTCGAAGAAGGGCATTATTGTCGCGCTTGTCATTGTGGCTCTGCTACTGATGGGCGGTATTTGGTACGCACTGTCGCATGCTTCTTCGGATAAAGAGATGGTCGCTGTCCCCGACAATCTGATCGGAATGACGCAGGCGGAGGCGAAGTCCGCAGTTGAGTCTGTTGGCTTGGTGTTCGCGATTTCGAATGAGACGGTTGCCTCTGACGAGATTGAAGAAGGCAAGGTCGCCGAGACTGATCCGCCGTCGGGCGATCAGGTTGAGGTTGGTTCGACCGTGACAGCCAAGTTGTCGAGTGGCGCTGAATCCGTTGTTATTCCTGACAATCTAGTGGGTATGAGCCCGGATGCCGCGAAGCAGGCAATTGAGGCTCTGGGGCTTGTGTATGAACAGACCGCTGACCCTGTTGCTTCTGCGGATGTGGAAGAAGGCAAGGTTGCTCAGGTGAACCCGTCGGTTGGTTCGAAGGTCAAGAAGGGATCGACCGTGAAGGTCAGTCTGTCGTCGGGCCCGAAGAGCGTTGAGGTTCCGGATGTTACGGGTATGACGCAGGATCAGGCGCGCGAGGCTCTGGCTGCGAAGGGCTTGACGGTTGGTTCCGTTCAGGTGTCGGATGACCCGAGCCAGAAGGAAGGTCTAGTGATTTCCACTAACCCGGCTGCTGGCACGTCGGTTAATAAGGACACGGCGGTCACGTTGACTGTGTCTTCTGGCAAGATCACGATTCCTTCAGGTTTGGTTGGTTACGACCAGGCGCATGTTGTTCAGACTTTGCAGGAGCTTGGCTTGCGCACATCGGTGACGGAGCAGTACTCGAACAATCTGGAAGCTGGCGGTGTTCTGGCGGTGAATCCGACTGAGGGTTCTGTTGTCGCCCAGGGTTCGACCGTGAACCTTACGGTGTCGAAGGGTCCGCAGACTCCTCCGGCTAATCCGAACAATTCCGGTCAGGCGAACTCGGGTAGCTAGTGGGTAGTTATCCGATTCACCGTGGGTGGATTTGATTGACGAGGCCTGGCGGGGATCATATGATCCCCGCCAGGTTACGCTGAAGGTTGTTGGAACTTTCACCGCAACATCAACAGATGCAAACCTTAACTATGCGCCCTCACTCATAGTGGCGTATTTCCGCTCAGCTACAACAGGCTTCAAGCTCCGCGCCCGTCCAGGCGTGGCCTCGTCCCCCTTAAGCCACCCTGATAGAATCACGCCGATTCCACGCGCCAGAACACGTTGGCAACGCGTCACAACGACACCAAGATCAAACGAACCGGCACGAACCATCCGCGCGTATGCGGAAAAGTATCAGCCGAACGCCACCTGAAACGGCGAAAGCGTCAACGGGTGAACAGGTCAGACGGACGCTTCGCCCAACTCTAAGTATTCCTGGGCCCACGGGTAACCCCACTCAAGAAGAGCGTAGGCAACAAGGCCAATCAGAACCAACGACTCAATCACCTTCAACCATGTCGGTCCGGGAAGATGACGAAAAATCCAAGCGTACATGTGGATCAAATGTCCTTTTCAAGCGATGTTCAAGCGGAGAAAATGGGATCAGGCTGCGGGTTCGTCCGCCAGCGCACTGGGCACGCCAGTGTCCTTAGGAGTCCATGACTTGAACTTCAGGTGAACAATGAAACGTTGCGAGTTCCCGTATTCGGGGTGGCAAGTAGTCATGGTCATCCAACGTTCCGTGGGCACCTGGCTCCACGTGACATCATCAATCACGGGGGCGACGACGCGGTAGTTGTCCGGGTCATTGGCCTCAACAATTTCGCTGGTTTCCATAGTGTACGTGACGTAGTGGTTGTCGAGTTCGACAACAACGGGGTCGCCGACGGACAGGCGGTCGATCCAGCGGAAGTTATTACCGTAGGTGCGACGGTGGCCGGCAACAGAGAAGTTGCCGATGTCGCCGGGCTGAGCGGTGTCCTCATAGTGGCCTGCGAAACCCTGGTCTAGGACGAATGTCGACGTGGTTTCCGCCAACGGAATCTTCATCCAGTTCCACTTTGGGACATGAATAAGGCCGTAGATCTGGTTCGGGTCAACGCTGGTGGTCATTGACGGCGGGTCATCCGTGCGTTCCTCACCAACGTTTGTGGTAGCGGGCGCGTGCGCTTGGGCGTATGTTTCGATCGCTTGCTGGCGAGGTCCTTCAACTTTGAAAGACGTCCAGTAGAGCTGCCAGAGTGCGAAACCAATCAAAACGATGGCGACGGTAATGAAGAGTTCACCAATCACTCCAAGAGCGACGCTGAGCGGCGAGGCCTTCTTTTGGGGTGCAATATGTGCGCCTGCCATGGAACGCCTTGTCATGTTTTAGTCCACCACCTGTGCGTATGAGTTAAATGTCTTCACGCTAGCCGCGGGAAGATGAAGGGATTTGTTCGTCTCCAGATCCCAGCCAAGGCCATACAAAGCAACGTAGGCCTTGTAATTAACAATACGGGGATTTGCGTTGACCTTCTCTGTGAGCGCGTTCGGATCACCAATGGCTTCCACCACGTATGGCGGAGAAAAAGGCTGTCCGTCAACAAGAATCACGTTGCCAATGCATCGGATCACTGTTTGTCCGGTCACGCGTACTCCTTGGACAGTCATGGCTTCCGCGCCACCATTCCAGAGCGCGTTCATCACGTCTTCAATGTCCTGCTGGTGAATGACTAGGTCGTTCGGTGTAGCACCGTCGGGAATCGCCTGCTGGGGTGCGTCCGTGAGCGTAATAGTCACACCTGGGCCGGTCACGGGCTGTGCTGCCAGTGAGGTAATGGACGTATCCTCGGTCTGCGTTTGGCCGGACGAGTTGGCGTATTGAGAGACGATGTCGCGCAGTGCGTTCACCTCAAAATCAAGCGTTTCGACTTCATCCTGCGAGGCTCGTACCAGCGAAATCAGGTTGGTATCTCGCCCGAGGTTGTCGGCGTCATTCTTCGCCTGCGCTGAAACGATGAACAGCAAGCCGCAAGCCGCGGTGACAATAAAAACGGATGTGGCCGCGCGTGGAGACAGTGGCGCAAACTTCCGTAGCTTGCGCAGGGCCACGTGCCAGGGGCCGTCGAAGTGCGAAATGTGGGGCTTGGGTTTCATCGACGAGGCCGCCTTCTTTTTCGAACGCGACCTCGGTTCAAAGGCGGGTGGGCTCGAGGAATCGGATTTTTGTGATGCCTCGGGTGGAGTCAAATGGGGCGAATCGTCCTGATTGTGTGCCATCAATGCCTCCTTCCCGCGTTGCACTTTGGTTTGTCGTTACTTGGAAGACTACGCTAAAGGGGTTAGCGTTCTGCGATGCCTTTCCGAGAAGTAGTCGGCAAGGGCACCAAAGTTCAATTGAGGAGAAACGTGGCTGAGAACAAAAAGCGCAAGAATACGAAGCACCAGGTTCCCGAAGATCAGGATCTCAACGCCTGGACCGCAGGTATTCCGCTGAGCCCCAGCTGGTGGGCACCGGCTTTCGTTGCCCTTCTTCTCATCGGCCTTGTGTGGCTGATGGTCTACTACATTTCTTCGGGCGTTTACCCGATTCCCGGCATCGACTGGTGGAACATGGTGATCGGCCTGGGCATCATGATGGTGGGTTTCTTGATGACGCTCCGCTGGCGATGACCTGTTGATAAAGGTTTCCCGCTAGATTTCAACAATCACAAGAGTTATCCCCAGGTGTTTCCACACCTGGGGATAAATTACATCCGTGTAACTTAGACAATCACACAGATTGTGGATAACTCGCATAAACCTCGAGATTTCAACGAATTTATCCGAGAACCTCGAAAATCACTTCGTAGGTCAAGCCAATCAAGGCGATCGCAGCAACATACATACCCACAGTTATCCACAAGGCCTGACGTTCCTGCTTTTTCGCAGTAATTCCAGGCTTTGCACGCCCCTGACGCCAATAAATCCACGTCGCCAACGCGCCCGTGGCAAGGCCACCCACGTGCCCCTGCCACGACACATTCGGGACAATAAAACCGATCAGCAAGTTCACAAGTAAGAGGCCCACAACGGCCCTCGTATCCATACCCGACTGCTTCTGCAAAACGAACATCGCACCGAACAAACCGAACACAGCGCCGGACGCGCCCACGGTCACCGTCCCAAGCGACGACGGTTGAATCAAGACCCACGCCAAAACAAACAGCGACGCACCAATCGCACTCAGCAGATAAACAGACAAATACCGGGTACGCCCCAACACCTGCTCAAGCTCAATACCCACCGAGTATAAAGCCAACATATTGAACGCAATATGCATGAACCCGCTGTGAAGGAACGCAGTCGTCAAGAACCGCCACACCTGGCGGTAACCCACCGCAGGGTTAAAGAACAGCCAATTCCCCACCAACGGCAACACGAAGGACAAGATGAACAACGCAACGTTGATACCAATCAGCGTGTACGTCACAACCGGCTGACCACTGGGAACACGTGGCCTGCGAACGTTCGCGCACTCCACGCACACTGAACGAACCTCGGTCCGCACCGTGCAATCAACACACATCGGACGATTGCACTTCTTGCAATAATCCACCGAACGCACACCCGGGTGACGCGGGCACTCAGGAGCCGCATACGGGTTCGAACGCTGTCCATACAAAGGCGTCGACATGCTCTATATCCTCCACACACCGCCAGAAACCAGACACACCATCCCGCTCCCGACGCTCACGAGCAACCAAAATCGCTCTTACCGTCTGAATACACCTAGGGCGGACAGACGCACGAATCCACACGGGATCCGCTCCCCCATCCGCCCCACAATGAAGAAAACGTGATCGATCAAGTGGAGGCGGCCTCGCCAATCAGCAACAATTACCCAAGCGGGAAACCACGCCGAACACGAGACACGCCAACCTCACACTCAGTCGACGATCGAAACCGACTCGATCACAACGTCATTCACTGGACGATCATTCGCGCCCGTCGCAGTCGTTGCAATCGCGTCGACAACCTTCTTCGACTCTTCGTCTTTGACCTCACCGAAAATGGTGTGGTTGCCCAGCAACCACGGGGTCGGCGCAACCGTGATGAAGAACTGCGAACCATTCGTGCCCTTGCCCATACGCTTGCCAGCATTCGCCATGGCCAGCAGGTAGGGGCTGTTGAAGTTGAGTTCCGGGTGGATCTCATCGTTGAACTGGTAGCCCGGGCCACCAGTACCGGTGCCCAGCGGGTCACCACCCTGAATCATGAAGCCCGAAATAACGCGGTGGAAAATCGTGCCGTCGTAAAGCGGACGCGACGTCTTCTGGCCGGTCATCGGGTCAACCCACTCGCGCTCGCCACGAGCCAGCGTGACAAAGTTATTCACCGTGTTCGGTGCGTGGTTCGGGAACAGTTCAATGTTGATATCACCCATAGAGGTGTGCAGTGTTGCTTCCATGTCTTCATCGTCCCAGAAAAGGCGCCAAAAGGCATGATCTGGAGCCACCCGATTTTGTCGCTAGGGGTGCAGATCACAAAACTTCGGTGCACAATGGGAAGACGCGGTACAAACCGCAGCAACTATTGGAAGGATTCGGACTATGGCCAACACACCGAACTTCGACACGGAGAAACTTCGCAACGAAGCACTCCAACTGCGCGACGCGGTCGCCGTGCACGCCGGACGGGTGGCAGTGAAAGCCACCGAACTCGCTGAACAGGGCATCGACTGGGCAGCACCTCGCGCCCAAGCAGCACTGAACGAAGCAATCGACCGCGCAACACCGGTCGTCGAAGACGTCACCGCTCGCGCCGTTGACGCAGCAGACCGCGCACGCCCCGCATTCGAAAAGGCACGCGAAGAGGTCGTCGAAGACTACATTCCGCGCATCCAGCGAGCCGTCCACGAAGGTGGCGCAGCGCTCGCCGCAGAGGGAACGCCGTTGCTTGAACGCGCACGTCACGCCAGCGAAGCATCGCAGGCAGCTCTCACCACCCCGACAAAGAAGGTCATCGTGAAGAAACACCGCTTCCTCCGCGCCATCGGATGGACCGCCCTTGCAACAACCGTCGCCGGCGCCGGCTACGTGCTCTGGAAGCGTAGCCAGCCGATCGAAGATCCCTGGGCCGAAGAATACTGGGCCGACCTGGAAACGACTGTCGACCTTCCCACCACCGAACCTGAAAAGGTCGAAGGCGTCGAGCAGATTGACACCGCAACCGAAGAGTGAGCTCTCGGCGAAGTGAGTTCACTCAGAAGTGAGCCTCCGGCGCAACAAGATGACAGCGAAGTGGAATTCACGGGAAAGTGAACCCCTCGGAAGAGCGCAACTGAGCCTCACACCCCTCGCCATCACACGTTAAAGCTGGTGGTCATGCGATTGATGTCGCGTGACCACCAGTTTTGTGTTTGAGAAGCATCAGTTGTGCGTTTGTGGGTCACCAGCTTTGCTCGCGCGTTTCTCTCGTCGCGCGTCACCAACTACACCCCACGCGACACAACCACACATTTCAGGACAAAAGTGTCGCATCAAGCGCAGTCGGGGTCACTTCGCGAAAATCAGTCATCTCCTATCAGGGTGCGAACAACCTGGCCGACACCATCCTCATTGTTGGACGGCGCAATATATCGGGCTTCCGCAACAACGTCAGCGTGAGCGTTCGCCATGGCGAACGACCAGTCGGCGTACTTGAACATGGAGATGTCGTTGTGGAAGTCGCCGAATGCTGCGGTCTGCGCGGGCGTCACGCCAAGAGCGTCCTGCAGTGCGAGCACAGCATCACCCTTGTCGACGCCACGAATCTGCAGGTCAGCCCAGTTATCTCCGGAAACCGCATACTGGTGAGTGTCCGCGAAGTTCGCAAGTGTTGCTTCAGCCAGCGGGCCCACCGGGTCAAGACACATGACGGCGAGCTTCACGATGTCGTCGTCGATTTCACCGGAATCGATCATGTCGATGATCTCGTGCTGATCGGCGATTCGTTTGGTGCGGTGGTAGTAGGGCAGGACGCCGTCAACAAATAGGTCGTCCGTGCGTTCAACGTAGGCGAATTGCTTGCCACACATGACTAGGCCACCATTGATTCCGGTTGCGACGGCGTCGCGCACCATGTCGATGGCACGGTGGAGAGTTTCGTGGTCGATGGGGCTGGATGAAACTTCCTTGCCGTCTTTCATGACAATCGCACCGTTTTCAGCGATGACTGTCATTCCGGGGCGTCCGGGGAACATGTCGAGCAACGTCCATGCTTGGCGTCCTGATGATGGGGCGAACACGATCCCACGCTCATCCATGATGTCGAGGAGTTCAGGGAGTCTCTCGGGGAAGTTTTTGTCGTCATCGAGCAGGGTGCCGTCCATGTCGACAGCGACAAGACGCAGGTCGCAGTCGGTAGCGAGGGATGACAGGTCGGTGGGTTCAAGCAGTGTCATGCTTCGATTGTCCCCGATTGTTGGGGACGTATCCGACACGAAAGCTGTTCCTGGTCTCATTTCATGCGTGAGATTGTCGACGTTTATGCGATTGTGTTCGAATTCTTGTGCTCTGACTGTGCGTGAGACTACGTCTTGCTAGCGTCGTTGGTATGAAATACGTTCGTCCTTTTGCTTCGACCTCTTCTGATTCGCGTGCCATCGCGCAGGTTGTGGTGCGTCGTTTCGCGGCAACGACGAATCTGCTGGTTGCTGGTCGCTCGTTTGCGATTCTGACGTCCGCGAGCGCGTCCTCGCCATGGTGGTGCGAGGTGTACGAGGCACTGGGGTCGTTGCTCTCAGGGTTTGGCGCGCATGTCAGGTTTGTGAATTCGGTTGACGAGGCCACCGCTGACGCGGTGGTTGTACGTCCCGAAGAGGCTGACGAGCAATCGTTAGGGCACATTAGTGTGGTGGTGGGCGTGAATGAGGCGCCCGTTGTGCGTGTGAATCCGTCGCAGGTTGGCATGTATGTGAATGTGGATGAGGAGCCTGATGTTCGCCAGATTCCTCCCCACGTTCAGGTTCTTGATTCGGACGGGAAGCTTCTTCGGGATCCCTATGATCCTAAGAATGATGCGAGTTATGCGCAGCGTCGTCTGGCGTGGGCGCGATCATTCATGCCGGTGACGCGCGCGACGGTCAGTGATCTTGTAGCAACGGGCGCTCTTAAGGGTCGTCATGTCGGGCTCGCGTTGGTATTGGAGCCGAAGACGGCGGTGCTCGCTCTCCTGCTGAAGGAAGCGGGCGCGATGGTCAGCGTGTTTGGGCACGCAGATGAAACTCGGGACGATGTGGCGGATCAGCTTCGTGCGGCAGGGCTTGCCGTCTTTGCGGAGTCGAGCGCGACACCGGAGCGTGAAGAAGAGCTTGCTCGCCAGTTTCTGACCAGTGGGATCGAGTTCCTGCTCGATGATGGATCGCATCTGATCCGCATGGCGCATGACGAGACGCGCGCTCCTAACGCTCTGACTACCTTGAAGGGTGCCGCGGAAGAGACGACGTCGGGGATTCGTCCGCTTCGGGGCTTTCCGTTACGCATCCCGGTGATGGCATCGAATGATGCGCGCTCGAAGACTCTTTTCGATAACGCGTATGCGACGGGCCAGTCCTGTTTGCTGACTTCTCTGGACCTCGTTGATCCGCAGTTACAGGGGGTTCCGCTCTGGAATCAGCGTTTCGTGGTTGTGGGCTACGGCGATGTTGGCATGGGCGGTGCTCGCTTTGCCCGCGCGTGTGGCGCTCTGGTGACGGTGGTGGAGCTCGATCCGGTGCGCGAACTGCGCGCTCGCATGGACGGGTTCCAGACAGCCTCGCTTCTCGATGCCTGCGCGAACGCCGATTGGGTGATGAGCGCAACCGGCGAACATGACACGATCACCCTCGAAGCCCTCACTGCAATGCCCGACGCGTGCGTGGTGACAGTATCCGGTGGCGTAACCGACGAAGTTGCCCTTTCAGAGGCTCTCAAAGCCGGTTGGACTTGGGCAGATAGCAATGATCGCGCAGTCGGTCTGCTCTACGTTCCCGCGACGGCTACAGATCCTGCTCTCCCAGGTAGTGCGCAGGGGAACGAGGCCACCCACCGCCACATCACGATCCTCGACAAGGGCGGGTGCATTAACTGCACAGCCGGCGAAGGCAACGCTATCGAAATCATGGATATGAGCTTCGCCGTCCAGGTGTCTTCACTGCGCGAACTGCTCACGCACGAGAACCCCACACACGATCCGTTATCACCGGGCGTGCACTCCCTGCCCGAGGATGCAGATAATCTGGTCGCACGGCGCGCGCTCGACCTGCAGTGGACGACCGAACCCCAACCGATTTCTTTCGCGAAGGAAACTCATGTCTAACGTTCAAGTCTGGTCTGCCGGACTGGTTATCCCGATTACCGCTCCGTCCGTCATGGATGGCGCTGTCGCAGTGAAAGATGGTCGCATCGAGCACGTTGGGGCGCGCGACTGGGTTCTGGAAACGCTGGCCGAGCGCGGACTGTCATATTCGGAGCGCCACTTTGATGGGGTTCTGCTTCCCGGCCTCGTGAATGCGCACACGCACCTGCAGTACACGGGAATGGCCGAAGTTGGTGTCAAGCAATACAGAGGGATGCCCGACTGGATCAGCGGGTTCAACGCCGTCTACGACGCAGGCGGTTTGGATTGGGGTAAGGATGCGTCGACCGGCGCGCACATGCTCCTCGAAGCGGGCACGACCAGCGCCGCCGACGTAGTGACCGATCCCGAAGCCGCGTCCGCACTTCACAACGCTGGCTTACACGGCATCGCCTACTGGGAGGTCATGGACTGGACGAACGACGACTGGAAAGAGCGCGGGCCCGCAACCGTCGAGAAGGCTCTCGACGCAATGCCCACCCCTCCTGCCGTCGGCATTTCGCCACACGCCCCCTACTCACTCGAAGCTGACCCGCTACTCGATCTGCCCGACTTGGCGCGCAGACGCGGAGTTCGACTGCACATTCACCTCGGTGAATCACACTCGGAAGCCGAATGGGCTGAAGGCCGCACGGGCGAACTCTCAGACCTCTGGCGCACCGGTGACTCGTCGTCGTTCACGGCGATGCGCGCTCGCGGTGGCGGTTTCTCAGCGACGCAGTTCGTTGACCAGCTGGGAGTTCTCGGCCCCGACTGCCACGTTGCGCACGGCGTGTACATGACGGCAGATGATCGTCGCCGTCTGCGTTCTCGTTCAACTGCCGTGGCGCTTTGCCCGCGTTCGAACCGTGTCATTGGTTTGGATGCGCCACCCGTGGCCGCCTACCTCAATGAGGGCAATATGATTGCTGTCGGCACCGACTCGCTGTCATCGTCGCCCTCGCTGGACGTAATGGAAGATGTTGCCGTCCTGTTCGATATCGCACGCAACCAGGGGTATCGCGCGTCCGACCTGGCACGTAGGTTACTCAACGCCGCAACACTAGGGGGTGCGTGGGCCATGGGACTCGCGACGGGACCGGATCGCGTCGGTCAGCTTCAAGCGGGCGCGGTGGCAGACCTGTGCGTCATCGATGTCCCTGTTTCCGACATCACGGGCTCAATCGAAGACGTTGTTCGCTACGGCGCGGGTCGCCAAGTTGAAACAGTGATCGCAGGTCAGGTCAGGTTCTCGCGCGACGGAAGCCTCCGATGACCGATCAGCTAGACGTTTCCACCGAGGCGATCGGCCTCGTGAATTCTCTTTGCCTTGAGCCACACCCCGAGGGTGGCTGGTTCCGCAGAACATGGACAGCGCCCGCGGTCGTGGAAACGGAGGGTGGGCGACGAGCGACCGCGTCCGCGATCCTGTTCCTGCTCGACCAGGACATGGAAGCCCGCTGGCACGTCGTCCGCTTCGATGAGTTGTGGCTCTGGCATGGGCCGGGCGCGCTCGAAATCCAGTTCGGCGGAACCGGGGACGCGCCATGCAACCAACCCGAAACCATCATCTTGGGTGCACCCCAGGTTTCGACAGGGAACGAGGCCGGAACCCAGTCCGCATCGCCTTCACCTGATCAGGCCGGAACACCGCAGGTGCCCACCGACGCGGCGAACCCTGTTCAGGTCCTGGTGAAAGCAGGAACATGGCAGCGAACGTTCGCACGCGATAGCGTCGCATTGGCAACGTGTGTTGTCTCACCCGAATTCACCTACGAAGACTGGAGACTCGCAGAAAACGTGTGATTTTCTTGTCACAAACGTCCGTGAAGCAAGATTGCAGACGAATCTGTACATGGTCGCCCCGTAGGCTGAAGAGGTCGCGGAAAACTGCGACTGAGTTTCCCATCAGGCTAACTGGAGGCATTTGATGCGCCGTTCTGTCCGTTCATTCTCCGCTCTCGCGCTGGCAACGTCTGCTGCACTGTTCCTGAGCGCATGCTCGGGTTCTGCTGACACCTCGTCGGAATCTGCCACATCGGTCGCCACTCAGTCTGGTGCGCTTGAAACCGTCACCCCCGGCAAGCTGACCATCGCCACCGGCGAACCAGCCTACTCCCCGTGGGTTATCGATAACGCTCCCGAATCCGGTGAAGGCTTCGAAGCGGCCGTCGCATACGCTGTCGCCGAAGAACTCGGCTACAGCAAGGAAAACGTCCAGTGGACCCGCGCAACCTTCGATTCGTCGATCGCTCCGGGCGCAAAGGACTGGGACATTAACCTTCAGCAGTTCTCCATCACGGACGAGCGTAAGCAGGCCGTTGATTTCTCCAGCCCGTACTACACGACCTCTCAGGCTGTTGTTGCCATTGAAGGCTCCGCTGCTGCCTCCGCTCAGAGCATCGCAAAACTGAAGGATGTTCAGTTCGGCGTTCAGGCCGGCACCACCTCGCAGCAGTTCATCACGAACACGCTTGGCGATCAGCTGTCCAAGCAGGCTTCGATCTACAACAACTCCGACGACACTCTTGCTGCCCTGCAGAACGGCCAGGTTGACGCGATCGTCGTCGACCTTCCGACCGCGTTCTACATGACCAGCGCTCAGATCGATAATGGCGTCATTGTCGGCCAGTTCGAGGCCACCTCCGATGGCGACGACTATGGCATTGTTCTGCCGAAGGGATCGAAGCTGACCGCAGCCGTCACCGCAGCCGTTGATTCCCTGCGTGACAAGGGCACCCTTTCTGAACTCCAGTCCAAGTGGCTCTCTAACACTGTCGCGGTCCCGCTGATCAAGTGACGTTTCGTCAACCGCAGTTTGACTGCCGGCTCGGACGATAGCCGGCACTGATAACGAAGGACAATACGTGTCCCCAGCAGTAAACACTGATGCTACCGACGTGATGGCCGGGCTCCCCGTTTCTGACGTGGAGCTCGGCCGTCGCGCGTATCGGCGTAAGCGTGCAACACAATCGATTCTGATCTCCATGGCCTCGACACTGGTCTTCGCACTGGTCATGTGGTTCGTTATCACCCGCTCTCCCGGGTGGGAACGCACGCAGGAAACCTTCTTCTCAGGCGAGCACTTCATCAAAGCGCTCCCGCAGGTTGCCAAAGGCTTGTGGCTGAACATCCGGATTCTGCTGGTGTCCGTCATCGGCGTTGCCTTCTTCGCAACGTTGCTGGCTGCGGCACGCACTTTGGGTGGCCCGATCTTCTTCCCCATCCGATTCTTAGCGGCTGCGTACACGGATATTTTCCGCGGTGTCCCGTTCCTGGTGGTTCTTTACCTGATTGGCTTTGGTATTCCGGCACTCAACCCGACAACGCGCATCCCAGTCGCGTTCTTAGGCACGGTCGCGCTGATCCTCACCTACACGTCATATGTTGCCGAGGTCCTGCGCGCAGGTCTGGAATCGGTTCACCCGTCCCAGCGTTACGCTGCGCGTTCGCTTGGCTTGACGCACGGCCAGACTTTGCGCCACATCATCGTCCCGCAGGCAATCCGTAAGGTCACGCCGGCATTGATGAATGACTTCATTTCAATGCAGAAAGACGTCGGCCTGATCTCGGTCCTCGGCGCTGTCGACGCGATCCGCGGAGCGCAGATCTACCAGGCAATGACGTACAACTTCACCTCGTACGTCGTTGCTGGCCTACTGTTTATCGTCATGTCATTCCCCTTCATCCGCTTGTCTGACTGGTACACGGCACGCCTGCGCCAGCGCGAACAAATGGAAGGCACCGTCTGATGAGCACCCCCACAGCCCACGTTTTTTTGAACACCGCAAGCACGCCCGTCCTTGAAGCCAAGCGCGTCGTCAAACGATTCGGCGACAACGTCGTGCTTCGCGGGCTGAACCTTGCAGTCAATTCACACGAAGTCGTCGTCTTGCTCGGCGCATCCGGATCCGGTAAGTCCACACTTCTGCGCTGCGCCAACCTGCTTGAGCGCGTTGACGACGGCCAGATTTTCCTTGCTGGCGAAGACATCACTGATCCGTCAGTGAACGTCGACAAGGTTCGGTCACGTATCGGTGTTGTCTTCCAGCACTACAACTTGTTCCCCCACATGTCCGTTCTTGCCAACGTCACTCTGGCGGCACGCAAGGTCCACGGATGGGATCGCGAAAAGGCTGACCAGCGTGGCATGGAACTTCTCAGCCGAATTGGTTTGGAAAGCAAGGCGAAGGAATTCCCCGATCGTCTGTCCGGTGGCCAACAACAGCGCGTCGCTATCGTCCGCGCGCTTGCCACCAACCCCGAACTACTTCTGCTGGACGAGATCACATCCGCACTTGACCCCGTCTTGGTCGGCGAAGTTCTGGACCTCGTCCGCGAAATCAAAGCGCAAGGATCAACGATTCTCATGGCCACGCACGAAATTGGCTTCGCGCGCAACGTTGCAGACCGCGTTGTCTTCCTTGAGCACGGTCGCATCGTCGAGCAGGGAACACCCTCGCAGGTGATCGACAATCCTCAGGAAGACGCGACTCGAGACTTCCTGTCACGAATCCTGCACTAACGCTGTCAGGTACGTGCAGGAATAAAACATGGATGTGGGGCTCCGCGCCAAGGCGCGGAGCCCCACATCCATGTTCAGGACATGTGTTGGGCGAGAGCCCATAACCCCCGCTAGATAATGGACGAATCGGTGACGAACGCGGGTCCGTTATACCCGGACTTGCCAAGCACATTCAGCATCGCGCTCATCAATTCGGTGTGGGACAGGAAGCCCTGTGAGTAGTCCGCGTGCACGATCTCAATTGCCGCCATGCCGTGAACGTCATGTACCGGCTGAGTGGAAAAACGAGACAGCAACAGCATTTCAGCTTCAGCCAAATCGGTCGGGGAACCGAAAAACCAGGTACGCGCTTCCTTCCTACCTTCGATCTCGCCGATATACATGTGGGTCATAATCACACGATTGCCGGCCTCGACAATGTTCTTCCCCATGCGGGTAAAGAGCGAGATCTTTGCGCCCGAATCGAAGGAGGATTCAATCAACGAGTACGCAAAGGCACCGAAACCACGAACAATCAGAGCGTCTGCCAAGTCACCGAGGACCTCGTCAGGGAAAGGCTGTTCGGTGAAGTAGATGCCCTCACCAGCGCGCTCGCGCCCAGTGTTGATATCTCCCTTGCCGAGAATCTCCATATCGTAGCCAGCATCATCCAACGCATCTCGGACTGCTTCAATCTTGGTTTCCGGATAGGGATGAAGTACTGCCGAGTTGGCTGAGTTTCGCTCGATAAAAACGTAGGTCGAGAATCCGTAGGCGAAGCCTTCCATGTCGCACATCCTCAAGGTCGTTGTGTCACCCGCATTGTTGTGCGAGAAACTACCGTTGTTTATCTCATTCGATGTCATTGAATGAAACGCCCCCGAATTGCTTCAGGTGTTGCGTGGCGCTTACATCAAATCTGTTGAGATTGAATGTACTCGAAACAATGGTTTTTGTTTAGAGGTCAAACCCCTGCTTGTGGATAACTCTCAGAATGTCTGAAACCTGTGCACCGCCGATACCAACTTTGGTACGTACGAGAGTAGAAAATGACTCGACGCGCTTGGACGTATCACGCAGGTCGTAGTACTCGGTGATCCTCTGGTCGTATTCAGCCAAAGCTTCTTCATACGAGTCCAAGCACGGATACGTGTTATCGGCGACCGTGACCGACAGGGGCAGGCGAGGCTTGTACTGAGGCGACTGGTCGGGGTGGCCAATGAGCAAGCCGAGGACAGGGAAGGTTAGCTTCGGCAGGTTAAGGGCCTCGATAACCAGTTCCGGATTCGCGTGAATTGAGCCGAGGTAGCACGTTCCCAAGCCCATCGATTCAGCAGCGACAACAACGTTTTGCGCGCTGAGCAGAGCATCGTGAAGGGCGGTGAGAAACAAGTTGACCGTGTGAAGTGGGGTGTCTTCGATCCCCGCTTCTTCGCGAATTCGCGCATTGCGGTACTGATCAGCGACAAAAACCAGAAGCTCGCCTTTCGTGCCACCAACATATGGCTGTCCGGAAGCCTGATGGAGCTTCTCACGAACCTCAGGATCCGTGATCCGCAGGATGGTGCACTGCTGAAGGAATGAAGAAGAGGCAGTCTGACGTGCAACCTCAAACAGTGTTGTCAGTTCTTCTTCGGTAAGCGCCCTGTCAGTGAAAGCTCGGATTGTCCGGTGCCCAAGCTGAGTGGCAATCGTGTCGTTTTCGATGGGTGCTGATGGGCGGGTATTCAGATCAACCATGTCCTTCTCCATGTTCTTCGAGGCTCTTGCAAAGCATCTACGCTTTCGACGATGATCGGGTGATACACGCACGATGCAGGTCAAATCTATTCCGATACTTTCCGCCTGATTTTACTGGTCTTTCCTTAATCTTTAGGTCTTGGCAATGATGAATGAAAGGTCACGTTTTAAATGGGACTCAAACGTGACCTCTGCGGATTTTCAAGAATAATGCACCCGTATGATTGAAAGATGATGAAGAAAACCTCTATTTCTCTGTGCACAATTGCTCTCGCAACCGCTCTTCTTGCAGGTTGCTCGTCAGCTTCAACCGAGACCGCCGATTCTTCGGGTTCCGCTGCAACGTCTCAGTCCGCTTCCGCGTCGACCCAGATGCTGACCATCGAAAAGGATCCCGCAACCATTTCCGGTGCGCTGGTGACTCTTCCGATCAAGCGCGTCCTGATTCTCAAGGTTGATCAGGTAGCTGCCGCACACTGGACCGGCACCGTTGAAGACGCGTCGATCGCAGAGTTTGTTGCCGGCACCGATTCCGATGCCCCGATGATCAAGCCTCTGGCTGAAGGCGACACGACCGCAACACTGACCTCCCCCGAGGGTGAAACCATCACCTTCGACCTGTCGGTTACTCCGGGCGCTCGCTGAGTCGCTCACCTGAACTCAATACGACTGTCCTCGGGGGCGGGTTGCTACGGCAACCCGCCCCCGAGTTTCATATGGATGCACCCACCACACCGAGCTCCACGGGGCTCATCAGCCAGAAGACACCTGCACAACTCGTCGCAACGGCAACGAATACAGTCTTAGCTGAAACGAGGCCGGGGCCGGGGTGCAACGCCCCCGGCCCCGGCCTCGTGAATACAGAAACTAGCGGATAGCCTCCATGATTCGCACACCATCGAGAAGTGGCATGTACGGTAGCGGATCAACCTCAGCCTCAAGGACAAAACTTGTCAACTGATCACGCACAACGGCGCGTAGAGCATCTGCATCCCACGGCTTGGAAATGTAGTGGTCCAAGCCTGCTTCGTTCAGTGCACGGATCGTGTCATCTTGATCAGCCTGACCGGTAACCAAGACCGTGCGAGCCAGCTCGAAGCGATAGTCCTTCGTCAGCTCAATGAGGAAGTCAACGCCGGAACGACCGGGCAGCCGATGGTCCGACAAGACCAACGCCAACTGATCGTCGTCCGCCTCGATATCTTCCACCGCAGCCCACGCATCGTCCGCATCTTCGGCGACCTCAAGCCTGATCTTCGACCAGAATTCTTCAAGGTCACGCTCGATCGCGTCGCGCACGTCTGCTTCGTCTTCGAGAACCAGAATTGCCAGTGTCATCGTTCTACCTCCATTGGTGTGGACGCTTCGTGGGTTGAATGGTCGGCGGGGGAATCTGCGCCGGTCTGAGAAGAATGGGTACCAGTGACACTCTCAGTAGCAGAATCACCAATCATCGGGAATCGGGCTGTCATCACCGTACGCCCTGGGCGAGATTCAACAGTGAGCTCGCCACCGTGGTCGGCAATGATCGACCGAACAATGGACATTCCCATGCCTAAGCCGAATCGAACCATGCCCGCCTTCGTGGTGAAGTGTGGTTCAAAAATCTTATCCACCAGTTCCGGCGAAATGCCAGGCCCGTTATCGCCGATGACGACGCAGACGTGACCATCCTCAACCCGGGTGGTGATGTCGATCTGCGCGGGGGCTTCACCGCGGGCAGGCGCACATTCTTCACCTTTCGCTCGCCGATCTTTGATAGCGTCGCGCTCATCGTCAATCGCTTCGGCAGCGTTGACCAGAATGTTGGTCCACACCTGCTGAAGCCTCGAGGGAATCCCCATGATCGGTGGAACATCTTCCTCGTCGCGGGTAACGACGATGTCACGCATCCTGTATCCGGTCAACCGAATAACGTCATCGACTCCTTCACGCACATCGATGGGGTGCAGTTCTACCGCGTCGGGACGCGCGTACCCCTTGAGCGACTTCGTCAGATCGATGACGCGGTCAGAGGCTGCGCGAATAGAACGGAGCGATGAACCGATCCTTGAACCGGATTCGACGACATTAAGCGCCTCATCTCCCCCGCGCGCCAAAGCTTTGGCCGTCGCAGCCTCCGTCACGCCGGCAAGCATGAGGCGACGCGCCAAGCGCCGGTCTCCGCCCGCCGAAGACAAGAGCGACTTCACAATTTCGCGTTCCGTGGCCGTTGAGCGAGGAGGAGCTTCCAACGCAGAGCGCATGGACGTGCGCGCTGGCTCAAGCGATGGCGACGTAGACAAAACACGGTCGATGTCTTCATTTAAGTGTTCTGCCGCGCGCGCCAGCGCAGTGATCGGATTATTCAGTTCGTGCGCTATGCCTGCCGACAGTTCGCCGAGCATCGCGAACCTCGCCTTATTGACCAATTCCGCCCTGGTGCTTCGAAGGTCTTCAAGTGTGCGCGCCAATTCCTGCTTCTGCCTCTCAAGGTCGGCGGCAAGCATCGCGTTTTCCAAGTGGAGGTCTTCGGCGCGCATCAGTCTGCGAGTCAGCGACTGAATCGCAAGCGCGGCCAGAGGGGTCGCGAGAGACGGTTCTTCAAGCAACGCAATCGACAGCTGTTCGTGGGTCAGCCGGACAACTCGGGCCGTCGACGTTGCAGTCGCCGTGAAGAATGCGTTTTCTCGTCGAGCAAGGGAGACGAGACCAATGAGAGGGCCGGATGATGCAAGGTGCGCAAGGACTTCCCCGCCATTGGAATCACGGTGCAGTGAAACATCGCCGTCGAGCACAAGGTGGACAGCGCCAACCGGCTGGCCCTGAACGGCAAGTTCCGTTCCTGGTTCAATAACGAGGCGCGGTCTGGGACCCAGAACCTTTTCAACGCCAATAAGAAGCTCGCGAACAACATCATGCTCGCTGTGATCAAGGCCTGTCAGCAACGGACCGCGTACGGCGTTCGCTGGTGGATCACCGAGAAGAAGATGGATCTCGTCATCAGTTCGACCGTCTGCTTCAAGGTGGCCCACCATCGTCGAATATGACTGGCCCAGAAGAAGCGGAACAGTCCAGGGAACCGAAATCACGGACGCCAAACGGTCGGACGTGGTCGCTCGTGCCAAGTCGGTGTGCTCGTCCTGATCCGTCACCACCAGCCAGCGGGTGGGCTCCAGAATTGGACGACCGTCCATTTGATCCAGCAGATCATCGATCTGAGTGACTTCGGACGTCACCAGACCTAAGACCACGTGGTCAGCCGGGCCCAGGGAGGCATCGTAAATATTCAGGTCAGCGCCAGAATCGATGCGATCCAGACAAAGATTCGGGAATGCGATCCCCATATCCGTTGTCAGTTGGCGAGCAAGACCCCTCGAGTCATCACCGATGACAAGGATGTGGACGTGCGCATCCTGCTTGTGCCCTCTTTCGCGGACATTCGAGCGCTCCCACGGATCTTGCTTGTTCAGCACACAATTATGCAGACCTCGCGGGGCCTCGCCCCCGGGCGGAACTGAATCAGAACCCACGGTGACCATCTCAGATCACTCCGAGTGCGCCCCACGTTAGCGGTGCAACGAAAGAGAGCAGGACGACGCCCAAGACACCAACAACGATGCCAACGATCGCCATTTCGCGAGTCGGCGTTGTCCCCGTCGAGTAGGCGATCGCGTTCGGCGGAGTCGAAATCGGAAGGCACATACCCAACGAGCAACCGAGTGCCAAGACGATAGCGATTTCGGTAGCCGGCGTTGAAATCGTCGTAGCCAAGCCCATACCCATCGGAATCAAGAGGTTTGCCGACGCAGAGTGCGAAATAACGTTCGAGGTCACCCAACCAACCAGGGCAAGCACCAAGAGGAGCATGATCGTCGGGATCGATCCCCACTGGATAGAGCCAAGCATCCACTTATCCAAGCCCGTGTTACCAACGCCGGACCCAAGAGCGATACCACCTGCGACCAGCCACAACACAGGCCAGTCGAGGGCTCGAAGGTCGTCACCGCTCATAACCTTAAAGACCATCAGTGCAACGACAGGGAAGAAACCAACGATATTCGCCGACACACCGTGGAGCGATTCAGTCATCCAGAGCAGGATCGTCAGAAGCGAAACGACATAGAAGATCTTCGCGTTTCGCGACATATCGAACGTGGCCGTCATATCAATGTCGAACTGCGCATCCTTGGGAATGTAGCGCCACGAAATAAACAACCACGAGACCGCCAAAACAATCAGCATCAACGGAACAGCGGCGATCATCCAGTCAAGGAACGTCACGGAAATACCCGCAGTCTGCAGTGCGCCCAGGGCGATTGCATTCGGGGGCGTACCGACCGGCGTTCCCATACCGCCCACGTTGGCGGCGACGGGGATCGACAGTGCAATGCCTGTTCTTGCCTTACCTTCGGGCAACGCCATGATGACCGGCATCATGACCGCGAACATCGTGGCGGTCGTTGCCGTATTCGACATGAACATACTCATCAGAGCGGTAATGAGCATGACGCCCATGACCGTCAAGCGTGGTTTGCCCAGGAATGGCTTCAACAGGACAGCTGAAAGCGCGCGGTCCACTTTATATTTCGCCGCGCCATCGGCCACCATGAAACCACCCAAGAACAGGATGATCACAGGGTTGGCGAGCGCTCCGAAGAAGACGGTGTATTTGGGTGCTTCTTCACCGACGGGAATAATCGCATGGTCGGACACGAAAAGAACTTCGAGAAAAATCACCAGCGTCGCAGTCGCTGCCAGCGGAATCGCTTCGGTCACCCAGAGGAGGATCGCGGCAAGAAAGATGCCGAACATACGCGAGCCTTCGACTTCCAGCCCGGGAAGACGCACGAATAGGAAGGTGATGATAGCGATTGCTGCGCTAATCTGTCCGAAGAGTTTCAGCGGGCTAATCCCGTTTTCTTTCTTCGGTTTTTGGCGCGTAGTCATGTTCTGGGCAGAACGCGGATTCACTTCCACATGTGAGTGGCGCGAATGATGAAGGTGATGAGAGCGACTCATGGGATGAAGACCTCGTTGTCTTTGAAAATGCCGACCGTCATGCCGATTTTATGTTGCCCGTCACAGAAAATCTGCTGGTCGAACAACAACGCTGAAATTGTTAACAAATAACCGATATCCGCGGGCGTGCTTAGCCCACTGCGCACAAATGCCCCGTTCAAGGCACACTTAAACCATGAGTAAACGGCGCACTCCCCTAGCCCCCGCAGAAGTCGCAACCGGCGGCATTCTGGCGGGACTGTCGATTGCACTCGGACTCGCAGGAACGGTCATACCCGTGCTCTCCATCTTCTTCACAATCGGGTCAACAATCCCGATTGCGATGATCACCGCCCATATGCGCCCGCGCGCCAGCCTTGGCACCGCTCTCATCACGATCTTGATGTCACTGGCAGTCGGCGGTATCCAAAGCGCGCAGACCGTCGCTCAGGCTGTCGCCGTCGGCCTTGTTGTCGGCTACCTCGCGCGCAAAGAAGCCCACCGCGCTTTCGTTTACGGCGTGGCACTGTTGCTTGGCATCGCAGGCGGGGCCCTCACATGGCTCCTGCTTCTTGTACTTTCTGAATCGCGGAACCTCGTCCTTGAATCACTGCGCACAACGACCAACGGGTACATTGCCCTGATCGGGAAGATTCCCGCGCTGGCACCACAAACGGACGCCGTTCAGGCAATCATCAACACCTGGATTGAGCACTGGTACTACTGGATTCCACCCCTTGGAGCTCTTGGCATTTTTGTGTTGACGCTAGTTGCTCACTGGCTGACGATGAAGGTTCTACGTCGTATCACGATTACTGCGCCGTGGGATCCGTTGGTGGACACGGCAAACCGCGAGCGCACTGACACCCCGACTACCCCCGACCCGTTCCCTATTTCATTGCGTGATGTCACCTTCACCTACCCGGGGTCTGATACTCCGGCTTTGCGAGGGATCACCCTCGATATCAGTGATGGCTTCACGGTGATCGCGGGCCCGAACGGATCCGGCAAGTCCACCCTCTCCCTTGTCCTCGCTGGCGCGCAACCGACAAGCGGGCAGGTGATTCGACCTGGTGGTGTCGGTTTGGGGGACGAGGCCGGAACTGCTGTTGTCGCTCAACGTTCTGAGTTGCAGTTCCTCGGTGACACGGTGGCCGAGGATATTGCATGGGGAATGAGTGACGATGAGCGTGCTTCGCTGGACCTTCCCGAGCTTCTTCACACTGTCGGTTTGGAGGGTCTTGAAGATGCTTCTCCCCGACGTTTGTCCGGCGGTCAGTTACAGCGCCTATCTTTGGCTGGTGCTCTTGCGCGTAAGCCTCGCGTGCTCATTTCCGATGAATCCACGGCGATGATTGATTCGCCTGGCCGGCGCGAGCTTCTTGAGGTTCTGCATGGTCTGCCCGCTTTAGGAACGTCCGTCATTCATATTACGCACGATGCAACCGAAGCAAGTAGTGCTGACACGCTGATTCGTCTGCGCGATGGGCACATCGATACTTCTGATGCACCCGACCCTCTTGAAGATACGTACTCGCAGGTCACACCTGTTATTGAGCGGAGCATTGCAGTTCCTCAGCCCTATCAGGGCGGGTCAATTGACCACCTGTGGGTGAAGAATGTCGGGCACGCCTACGATGTTGGATCCCCGTGGGAAAACACGGTTCTCAGTGACGTCTCATTTATTGTTTCGCCCGGTCAAGCACTACTGATCACCGGCGAGAACGGGTCAGGCAAGTCCACCTTGGCGCGGATTCTAACCGGGTTGATGCGACCAACGTGGGGCGAGTGCACGCTTGGTGGCTCCCCTGTTTCTCTTCGAGTGGGTGACGTCGGGTTAGCGCGACAGTTCGCGCGCCTACAACTACAACGTCCAACGGTCGCAAAGGATATTTTGGCGGCCGCGAAAGTGGGTGCAGCTGTCGGCTCGTCCGATTCGGCTCGCCGCCACCGAGGCGCCTCGTCGACTCTGGTTGATTCTGACCAGCTTGTCGCTAAAGCCTTGGCCGAAGTGGGACTGCCCGGCGACCTTGCATCGCGCAACGTTGATGATCTTTCCGGCGGTCAGATGCGTCGCGTCGCCCTGGCGGGAGTGTTAGCGTCACACCCGAAAGTGTTGGTGCTAGATGAACCTTTCGCTGGGCTTGATGTCGAATCGCGACGCTTACTCAGTGACGTGTTGAGAAAGCGGAGAGCGGACGGGCTTGGGCTGATCATCATTTCGCACGATACGGATGAGCTGATCGATCTGGTCGATAATCACCTGCATCTTGCCCAGGGAGTGATCCGATGACGCGCGTGCGTTCACGTAAGACATATCGCCCCAGCGGATTCACTCTGCCCCGCCCGCTTCCATGGACGTCGCCTCTGACGCGTACCAGCCCGGAAGTCATGATCGTCTGCTGGACGGTACTCACATCGTTCCTGCTCGTATGGCCGAAGTGGCCGACGCTTGGACTGGTCGCTATCCCCCTAATCCTGGCAACCGTGATCTCACGCGTTCCACCGAAGGCCGTTCGCATTCCCCCGCTCTGGTTCTGGTCGGGCGTGATCGGCGGATTCATTGGCGCGTCGATCGGCGGAGGTTTCTGGGTTTTCCTGCGACTCTGCGTGCTTGCTCTGCTCGTGTTGTGGGGAACGTACCTGCTGGCGTGGACATTCTCTACCGCGCGCCTCGCAACTGCGTTGTCGCACCTGATCTATCCACTGAAGTGGATTGGTGCTCCCGTTGATGAGTGGGCTGCGATGATGGCACTCGCCCTCAAGTCGCTTCCCATATTGGGCGATCAAGCATCCGCCGTCGTAGACACTGCGCGCCTCAGGATGGGCAACGATCTCATGCGAGCATCGTTTACGACGCTAGTGAAAGCCGGGATCGACATCATCACGGCGTGCCTGTCGGCGGCATCGCGAAGCGCCGTCGACACGGGACGCGCAATGAGTCTTCGCGGTGGCACCCTGTTCACCCGCGGAAAAGGCAGTCAACTGAACTGGCCAGACCTCGTCGTCATCCTCATCGTCGTAGCCGACATTACGGGAATTGTCGCAGCGCACCTGCTGGTGTGATGCGCGCGTGCACGCCCTGATATTCCAACATAATTGGACGGAAAATATCTTCCATTTGACGTGCGCACACTTTTGCCCGTAATCTTTTCAACGCACGCGCGAGTGGCGGAATAGGCAGACGCGCACGGTTCAGGTCCGTGTCCCAGAAATGGGGTGGGGGTTCAACTCCCCCCTCGCGCACCACGTGTTTCTTAGCTGAAAAGCTATCTTCGGCAGATTTGCCGGCACCCCTTATATTCACCCTTGGGTGAAGTACATCCTCTTTTCTTCCCTTCTTTTTCGTTGCACCCGAGGCTTCCCTGCGGACGCAGATGGAGTTCGCAGACGTCGGCGGTCTCATCAATCATTCACGTGGCCACGCACACCGGCGTACCCCTACCACTAAAAGTGGGCGCGAAACCAATTACATGAGATGCCCCATGAAAGTGCCCGCGATAGCACTTTATTGATGGGGGTGGGGTAGCGTTAAACGCGTAGTTACACAGTTTCATTGCAGTACCCCACGTTTTTCCAAGTGTTTTTCGTTGTGTGTGCAGGAGGTTGGGTCACTATGCCGTCGCCGAACTCGGCACGGTACGACTGCTCCTAGTTCTTTCCTTATTGCTTGGGGCGCACACAGATTGGAAACACCCATGACCACTGGTGTTGTGAAATGGTTCAACGACGACAAGGGCTTCGGCTTCATCACTCCCGATGATGGCTCCGCAGACGCTTTCGCTCACTTCTCAAACATCGTTCAGGCGTCTGGCCGTCGCACCTTGATCGAAGGCGAAAAGGTTGAGTTTGACGTCACCGCAGGTCCGAAGGGCCCGCAGGCTGAGAACATCCAGCGTCTCGGCTGAAACTCTACGTTTTCACTTCACTGCTCGGCGCATACTGGCGTGATCGGTAGCGATCATCGTGATCGCATGCTCGCGCACAGATAGCCGAAACAGGACAGAGGATCCCCGAGCTTTACAGCTCGGGGATTGTTGTATGCACTTTGGCCTCACACATGCTTGGCAGGCCGTAGCTTTGCGTCAAAGATGTGATGTCAGGCTCAACAGTGGAAACGTTTCCGACACTTTGCTAAATTAAATGGTGCTGGACGAGGTTAGTTCCTCGGCAGCGAAACTGACACATTGCCGTGCGGGGCATGTTCAGTGCTTCGCATAGCGCTGAACAAAGGAAACCACCATGGCTCACATCGTCAAGTCTGAAATCTCCCGCGCCTCTTGGCAGACCACCGCTGATGTCACCGCTCTGGTCGTCGCAGTCGTCATCCTCGCAACCCTCGGTATTGCAGGCGCCCTCGCCGCATCTTCCCCCCTCTCCGTTGCAATCGCAGCGCTGGTCGGCCTGACTGCAATCCTGTTCGTTCCCGCAACCTACGCAATCTCGCAGCAGCAGAACGAAACTCTCTGATAGGTAATTCGGGGCGCGCAAAGAGGCGCGCCCCCGCATAGTCGCGCGACGCCAGTTCGTCGCGCTTTTTGTTTGCCTTCTTCCGGCTCGTCCGCATTCCGCTTCTCTAGAACCACTCTTCAACTTCCCTGACACACGTTGCTTCCCCGGCGCCCGGCTTCCCCATTCACGTCGCGTCGCTCGCGTAAGCAGATGCGCAAGGTGCGCGAGCAGATTGCCGGTACGCCTGACGCCGATTGACGAGGCCACGCTCGCCCACACATCTCGATTCACCGTTGGTGGCGCGCGACGGGTGGGGCCGATGCCGATTAGTCTTCTTCGCGACGCGTGTAGTTGGCGAAGCGCGCCAGGTGTCCTTGGAAGAGCGCAGTGATCGTCTTCGTTGCGCCCGCACGGTGTTTGACGACATGGATTTCTGCTTCGCCCGGACGATCGTCTTCGTTGTAGTAGTCGGGGCGGTGAAGCAGCATGATGATGTCTGCGTCCTGTTCCAGTGATCCGGATTCACGCAGGTCAGACATCATGGGGCGCTTGTCGGTTCGTTCTTCGGACTTACGGTTCAACTGGGCGACTGCGACGACGGGAACGTCGACTTCCTTCGCCAGAAGCTTGAGGCTTCGCGAGATTTGCGAGACTTCCTGCTGACGCGATTCGGCTTTGCCACCAGTTGTCATCAGCTGGAGGTAGTCAACGACGACCAATCCAAGGTTCTGTTCCTGCTTGAGTTGACGGCACTTTGAACGAATTTCCGTCATCGTGATGTTGGCGGAGTCGTCAACGTAGAGGGGAGATTGTGCGACCTTGCCGATGGTGTTGGCGACCTTGCGCCAATCGTCATCGTTCATGGTGCCTTTCTGCATCTTTGTCAGTGGTACGCCGGATTCTGCGGACACCATACGCATGGCGATTTCTTGCTGGCTCATTTCGAGCGAGAAGATCAGTGACGTGATGTCGTGCTTGATTGACGCCGAGCGACAGAAGTCCAGTGCGAATGTGGACTTACCCATTGCCGGTCGGGCTGCAACGATGATCATCTGACCACCCTTGAGGCCCTGCGTCAGGTCATCCAGGTCGGTAAAGCCGGTGGGCACACCGAATAGATCGTCGTTCTTTTGAATGGCTTCAAGGTGTTCAACCAGCGAATTCACCATCGTGTTCATCGACACGTAGTCGGTGGATGCACGGTCGGTAGCGACGGCGAAGATTTCCTGTTGAGCCTGATCGACAAGCTCATCAATTTCCGCGCCTTCTTCGGAGTATCCCAATTGAACGACTCGCGTTCCGGCACTGACCAAGCGTCGCATAATGGATTTTTCGCGAACGATGCGCGCGTAGTAGCCGGCGTTGGCGGCAGTAGGAACCGATGCCATCAATGTGTGCAGGTAGGGCCTGCCACCAATTTTTGTCAGAGTGCCATCGTGCTGGAGCTTGTCAGACACCGTGATGGGATCGGCAACCTGGTTTTGTCCGAAGAGTTCAACGATCGCATCGAAGACAATCTCGTGTTTCATCGAGTAGAAGTCAGATCCACGAATCTCTTCGGTGACATCAACGATCGCGTCAACGGTCAGGAGCATGGAGCCAAGGACAGCAACTTCAGCTTCGTTATCATGCGGTTGGACGCGATCAAACTCTTCTGCCACTGCTTCTCCTTACGCCAGTATCGTGATACTTCGGTGTCTCGCGAGCATAACCCCGCATGGACGTTCTGCCCACTCTCAAGGTGAACTTGAATGGGGATAACGTGCGGAAAAGGTGTGGACAATACAGCGTGTTATCCACAGCATGGTGTGGACAGTATGTGGATAGTTTTACTTGTTGAAGAATGCTACACAAGTCTTTTCGGCGCGATTTACCGAAAGCAATGGTATACGTTGTCCACAGATATGTGCACAGATTGTGGAAAACAAAGTGAAGGAAAAATAGTGGACGACACGCCCAAAGGTTCATCGAACTCTCAACCCCAACTTGAGGCTTCGGCGGCACTGTCTTCACCCTCCACACCATCCGACCAAAAAGCCGAAACCCCCTTCAAAAACGGCAGGATCCAACCCCATAAATACCGCAGTATTACGCGGAAAATCTTCACTTTAGCAATCCCCGCTCTCGGTTCTCTCATCGCCGAACCCCTATTTACTTTCATCGACTCTGCAATGGTGGGAAACCTGGGAACACAGCAGCTCGCAGGGCTTTCCGTAGCCTCCCAGATCCTGCAAACAGTCATTGTTTTATTCGTTTTTCTGGCGTATTCCACAACTTCATTAACAGCTCGGGCGCTCGGTTCGGGGGATAGAGCGCACGCTTTTGCACAAGGCATGAACGCCACGATTTTGGCGCTGGGGCTAGGCATCCTCTCCACCGTCGCTCTCATTGCCAGCGCGAAGCCCCTTGTGGGTCTGTTGACCCAAGATCCCGAGGTCTCCCATCAGGCGACCATGTACCTGATCGCGTCAGCTCCCAGCCTGATCGGCACCCTGGTCGGATTCGCCGTAGTCGGAATGTTGCGTGGCCTTCAGGACACGCGCACACCGCTGATCGTCACCGCTGTCGGCACACTCGTCAACATCGCCTTGAACGCGACGCTGATGTACGGCTTCAAGTTGGGTGTCGCAGGCTCCGGTATCGGCACCTCGGTTTCATTGATCGGCATGGCGAGCGCGTATGTTGCGATCCTCTATTCGCATGCTCGAGCCGAAAAGATCACCCTTCGCCCCGACGCCTCAGGCATCGCGCACGCAGCGATTGAAGGCGCCCCACTGATCGTCCGCGGTGTTGCTCTGCGCGTCGCTGGACTCGCAACGATCTGGCCGGTGTCCCATCTTGGTGCCAGCGAAGTCGCGTCCTACCAGGTGGTCCTGACAATCTGGACTCTCGCATCTTTCATCCTTGATTCGTTAGCAATCGCTTCGCAGTCCCTCGTTGGGTTCGCGGTCGGCAAGGGGTCCTCGTCCGAACTCCGTGAGCTCCTTAAAGTACTGACCATCTGGGGTCTTGGAGTGGGCTTCATCCTGACCGTGCTCATCGCGTTCTTGTCCCCTTGGCTTCCCCTGACATTCGGTTCGGACCCGGTGATGCATGAGCTCGCAAAGTGGGGACTGGCCGCGTCCGTGCTTGGTTTCCCATTCTGCGGTGTGGTGTTCATGCTTGACGGCGTCCTGCTCGGCGCTGGTGACAACATGTTTTTCGCGATTGCGGGTCCCCTCCAGCTGGCCATTCTTCTGCCCGCGCTTGGAGTTGTCGAATACCTCAGGCAGGCGGGCGCTGCCTCGTCGACCATCGTCGTGGGAGTCTGGCTGGCCTACGCCCTCGTCTACCTGGGTGCGCGATTCGCGGCGAACATCTGGCGCACCTGGTTTTCCGAAGGCGGGCTCTTGCGTTCAATGTCAGCTACCTCATAGGTGATTGACGAGGCCCGGTAAAGCACTCACATCGCAGGAAGTGAGTGACACAGCACTACCTGACTCCACTAGCGCGCGGACTCATTTTGACGGTAATCTTGAGTCTTGGATTGTCGTTGCACCAGTAGCGACTTTCCACGCGTTTGCAACCCGCAAATGCACACGCATTACCCTCCTGTCACGGACCGTCCGTGACCGCAAAGACCACAGGAGGTGGGATTAACAGTGCGTAACTACGAACTGATGGTGATCCTCGATCCTTCGATCGATGAGCGCACCGTCGCCCCCACGATGGAAAAGTACCTCGCACCCGTCACCGCAAACGGTGGCTCGATCGAGAACATTGACGTCTGGGGCAAGCGTCGTCTTGCATACGACATCCTCAAGCGCTCCGAAGGGATCTACGTTGTCATTAACATGACCACGACTCCCGATGTCGCGCTCGAGCTCAACCGCCGCATGGGTCTCGACGAGACAATCCTGCGCACCAAGCTCCAGCGCCCCGACGCTCACTGAGTTCAGTTCGATTTTCCACCACCGTCATTAGGAGTTGACATGGCACGAGATACCCAGATCACGATCGTCGGTAACCTCACCGCTGACCCCGAACTTCGTTTCACTAACAGCGGCCAAGCCGTTGTCGACTTCACCGTTGCTTCAACGCCCTCCCAGTACGACTCAAAGTCTGGTCAGTGGCGCGATGGCAACACCCTGTTCATGCGTTGCTCCGCATGGAACGAGTTCGCAGAGAACATCTCCGAATCGCTCCGTAAGGGCATGCGCGTCATCGTCCAGGGCAACCTGGTTCAGCGCAACTTCGAAGACCGTACGGGTGCTCAGCGCACCGTCGTTGAACTCCGCGTCGAAGAAGTTGGCCCATCCTTGCGTTGGGCCCGCGCCGAGGTGACTCGTCAGGAACGTTCCGGCTCCGGCCAAGGACGTGGCGGATACCAGGGTGGAAACCGTAACGCCGGTCAGTCCGGTGGCGGATACGTATCGAACCAAGCCAGCTACAGCGCACCTCAGGGTGGCGCGAACGATGATCCGTGGGGCACTTCCCAGGGTGACTCGTTCGGCGAACCCCCGTTCTGATTGGTGGCCCACGGGCCCACATCAGACACATAGACATCACATGAATTGGGCGGAACATTCCGTCCGGATCCAAGGAGACCATCATGGCGAAGCCTCAACTTCGCAATAAGCCCATCAAGAAAAAGGCCAACCCGCTGAAGTCGGCCAAGATCGAATCGATCGACTACAAGGACACTGCGCTTCTGCGTAAGTTCATCTCTGACCGTGGCAAGATCCGTGCACGTCGCGTCACTGGCGTTTCCGTCCAGGAGCAGCGTCGCATTGCCCGCGCAGTGAAGAACGCCCGCGAAATGGCGCTTCTGCCCTACTCGTCGACCGGCCGCTGATTCGGGGAAGGATACTTATTATGGCTACCACTAAGCTCATCCTCACCCACGATGTTGCCAACCTTGGCAACGCAGGCGAGGTCGTCGAGGTCAAGGCTGGCTTCGCACGCAACTACCTTGTTCCCCGCGGTTACGCGACCAAGTGGACGAAGGGCGCACAGTCGCAGATCGATCAGATCGCAGCTGCACGTCGTCGCCACGAGATCGCAACTGTCGACGATGCTCGCGAACTCCGCGACGTCCTTCAGGCAGCAGAGCCCATCACCGTTTCCGGCAAGGTCGGCCAGTCCGGTCGCCTATTCGGTGCAGTCTCGGCAGCTTCGATTGCTGACGCCGTCAAGGAACAGCTCGGTAAGACCATCGATCGTCGTCGTGTCATCATCGCAGCCCCGATCAAGTCCGTTGGTCAGTACACCGTCTCAGTGAACCTCCACCAGGAAGTTTCCGCGAACCTCAAGGTCCGCGTTGTCGCTGAGTGATTGGCATCCGCCGGTTGTTTACTTGACCGTTGAGTGAGTGAAGTAAACAGCCAGCACATAGCGGTGGGGCCCTACCAGTTGGTAGGGCCCCACCGCTGTTTTACCGGCTAGATGCTTGGACTACGGATTATCCGCAGGCTGCTCAGAATTCTGCCCATTGTGACCGTTCTGACCGCCACCCTGGTTCTGTCCGGAATTGTCAGTCCCGTTCTGGTTCTGCTGATCGGTTCTCGGAGTTGCAGGGGCAGGAGTCTGCTCCGTGGTCTGCCCCTGGGTGTCATTCGACTCAGTGGTCGAGTGCTCCGAAGTTTCAGTCTGAGGAGCTTGCGCACCACTCTGGCTCATGTTCTGTTGATTCGACTTGCGTTTCGGTGCAACGTACCAAGAGAAGGTCTGTTGGCTGAGCGTCGACGAAATCGCCGACATGTATGTGTTCCACACGGTCACAGGCCAGTCACCGCCGTGGAACTGGTCCAAGCCACCGATATTCGCCAGCGACACAGCGTTGCCTTCTTCGTCCGACTGATACATCGAAACAGCGGTCACCAATTCTGGAACGAAACCAATGAACTGGGCTGAAAGCTGGTCATTGGACGTGCCCGTCTTACCTGCAGTCGTAAAACCTGGCAGAGTGGACGACACCGTTTCAGCCGTACCACCCGAAGCGGTCACGGCCTGAAGAGCCGGCATAATTGCCGACACATCGGTTGACGAGAATGCCTGGCGAGCTTCAACGGTCGTCGTAAATATCGTGTTATCCGCTGAGTCAGCCACGGAACGAACGATGTGCGGGGTCATGCGCTGTCCGCCATTGGCGATCGTCGCGTACGCACTTGCTAGATCAATATTGTGGGGTGATGCGAAGCCAAGCACGTTCAGCAGGCTCGATTCCAAGCCGAGCGTAGATTCGGGAATACCAGCATCAATGGCTGCCTGCATCGTGGAAGCCGGACCAATATCCTTGTTCAAGGCGACGAACGAGGTGTTCACCGAATACTCGGTTGCAGTGATCAGATTGATCTTGCCGTAAGACACGTTCGCATTATTTTGAACAGGTTCGGGCAGCCCGGGGAACGACTGCGGAGAAGAACCGCTGTATGTGTCGTAGACAGATCCGCCGGCTCGCGCATTTGCGATGAGCGCAAACGGTTTGAAGCTGGAGCCGGCCATCGCGATATCCTGCGTCACAGCGTTCTGCTGACGAGCCAAGTAGTCATCGCCACCAAATTCAGCAACAATCTCACCCGTTGCAGGGTCAATGGACGACAGGGCAACGTGCATTGTCGCCGGATCCCAACCACTGACCGACGACATCGTCTGAGCGGCTGCAACCGCCTGATCCTGCTTCGTCTGATCGATGGTGGAGGTAATCTTCAAGCCACCCTCGTCGAGGCTTTCCTCCGTGAAAGCGCCCGTGGCGAGCAGTTCTTCCTTCACCTGCTGAATCAGATAGCCGTTGGGACCACTCATTGATTCAGTCTCCAAAGTTGCGGGGTCGATGGTTTCAGGGAAGGTTGCCTCATCAGCTTCCGCCTGCGAAATCCAGCCATCTTCGACCATGAGGTTGAGCACGCGCTCCCAGCGAGTCTTCGCCTGGTCTGCATCAACTGCAGGATCCCACGCGGAAGGCGCTGGGATAATGCCCGCAATCATTGCTGCTTCACTTAACGTCATTTCAGCAGCCGAATGACCGTAGTAAGCCTTTGCTGCCGCTTCAATACCGTATGCGCCACGACCAAAGTAGATCGTATTCATGTAGTTTGCCAGGATTTCGTCCTTGGACTGTTCACGATTGATCTTGATCGCCAGGACCGCTTCTTTTGCTTTACCTTTGTACGAGGTGGTTTCGCCCGTGTAGTAGCGCTCAACGTACTGCTGAGTCAGCGTTGAACCACCCTGACGTGAACCCGTTGTGACGTTGTTGAACAGGGCGCGAGCAATACCCTTCAAATCAACGCCCGAATTGGTGTAGAAGGTCCGGTCTTCCGACGCGACAATTGCCTTGCCGACATAGTCAGGAAGCGTGGTCGTATCAATGATCTCGCGGTTCACTTCACCAAGATCACCGAGCTTGGTCGTGCCATCCGAATAGTAGATGCTCGTCTTTTGAGCGAGCGCCAAGTCAGATGCGGCAGGAATCGTCGCACGTGAATACATGTAAAGGAACAGGCTCGCGCCAGCAATCACCGACAGCAAGAACGCGAAAACAATGGTCAGGCCAATGCGTCGACCCCACCCGGACTTCTTCTTCGCCACGGGTTTTGATTTGGTTGACTGGCCTCGTGACTGAGCGGAAGCCGAAGACGCAGAAGCCGGGCGGGCGGTGGCAGAAGTGACCGGAGCAAAATACCCCTGGCTCGCCTGCGCGCCCACCGAACGACGCTGAGGCGGTTGAGGCGCCTGCTTGGGTGGCTGCGACTGACGCTTACGGGCCTTCGCTACCGCTTCACGGTCGGCCACTTCCTGCGCGGCGCGACGCTGACGCGCATAATCAGCGCGCTTCGGCAGAGGTGAGCCCGGGTTATGACCGGTGGATTGTGCCACGGTTGAGCCTTTCGTCGGACAGTTCTACCACCAGCCTAGGCAGAAAACCTGAGAATCTGCGTGAAGAGTGACGGGGACAACCGAATCATCTTGAGTCTCACGCGAGATAATTCGCGCCCAACAAGAAAGGTGATTGCCCCCGTCACATGGAAGATGGAATCCCTGAGCTTTTGGGCCGAGGTTGCACAGTGAAGAGATGCAGTTAAGACCTCGTAGTTCGCACACTCAAACAGCAACTAGGGCGAAACTTAATCCGCTGATGTTGGCACTGTCTCATCTGCCAACTCAGATTGTCGCTTCGCTTTCGCAGCAGCTTTCTTTGCTCGCTTTTGCGCAACAAGCGACTCCCAGTGCGCCTGCTGAGCCTGATATTCCGCTGCAATCTCGCGGATTTCTTCCGAAGACCACCAGTCGAGCAAAGCTGCCTTTGCCGCCTCTTCACCCATCGGGCCGTTCTCCAGACGCAACTCCATCAGATAGTCGCGCGCGAGCTTGACCGCACGTGACGGACGCAATCCCAGGATTTCCATAATCTGGTCACCATCCAAGTCCGGGCGGATCGCGTCCAACTCTTCCTGCTCGCGCAGAGCAACGATACGGTTTTCCAGATCGTCGTAGGCGCTTGACAGCATCATTGCCTTACGACGATTACGCGTTGTGCAGTCAGCGCGAGTCAGACGATGAAGACGTTCAAGCTGGTCACCCGCGTCAGTAACATAGCGACGAACTGCCGAATCGCTCCAGGCTACTTCCCCGTACCCGTGGAAACGCAGGTGAAGAGACACGAGCTTTTCAACCGCCTGGGTTGTCGCCTTGTCGAACTTCAGAGCGCGCATACGCTTACGCGTCATCTTCGCACCCACGATTTCGTGATGGTGGAACGAGACGGTCCCGTTCTTCTCGAAAACGCGCGTATCGGGCTTGCCCACATCGTGCATCAACGCCGCGAATCGGAGGATGAAGTCGGGGCCGGGCACTGGACCATCCGGGCCGGTCTCCAACGCGATCGCCTGGTCGAGGACGGTCAGAGTGTGCTCGTAGACGTCCTTGTGGCGGTTGTGCTCATCCACAGTTTCCACCAGCGCGGCGAGTTCCGGCAGGACAATCTTGGCAACTCCCGTGTGAACCATCAATTCGAGGCCACGCCTAGGCCAGTGAGAAATGATCAGACGTTGCAGTTCGGCGCAAATTCGTTCTGCTGACACGATTTCAAGACGGGACGCCATTATTTCCATCGCATCCATGACATCCATGTCAACGTCGATACCTAGTTGAGCGCTGAAACGCGCAGCGCGCATGATGCGGAGCGGGTCATCATCAAAGGACTGCTCAGCTGTCACCGGCGTACGCAGGCGCGAGGCCGCGAGGTCTTCCAAACCGTTGTGCGGGTCAACAAGCGTCATGGACGGCAGACGCATCGCCATCGCATTCACGGTGAAGTCACGACGGGTCAGGTCGCCTTCCAGAGTGTCCCCAAAGGCAACTTCTGGTTTGCGTGAACCGACCTCGTACGAATCCGTACGATACGTGGTGACCTCGACGACCACATTCTTACGGCGTCCACCGATCGTTCCGAATTCCTTGCCGATATCCCATACGCCGTCGCCCCACATGGCCAGAAGTTCTTCGGTCTTATCTGGGCGCGCAGACGTTGTCAGGTCAAAATCATGCGGGTCCACACCCAGAAAGGCATCGCGAACCGGACCGCCGACTAGGGCGATCTCTTCTCCTGCATCTTCAAAAACGCGTCCAAGCTCAAGAATCTCCGATGGCAAATTGGCGAAGGCATTTCGAGCATTCACCATCAGCGATGGAATATCGCGAGCAGAGATATCCGCATATACACGTGCGTGAGGGCGCGAGTTAGGCTGATTCGAAAGTGTCGTCTTTTCACTCATCACCCCTAAGCGTGCCACGTTTTGGCGGGAAACTGCCATTAAGAAGCGCGTGAATCTGGTGACGAGTCTGCACACAAGGGCGGTCTGTCACAAAACGTTGCCATCGGACAACTAAAGTGGACGTATGCCTATGCGTCCGACGAATCACAGACAGGGGGTCCCACGACCCCCGATTCGTCATACGCGCCAGCTTCATTCGTCAACATCGCATCTTCCCGTTTCATCCGAAACGTCGGCCGGTGGCATCGTCATTGACGTTGTGGATGGAATTCCCTACGCCGCGTTGATTGCCAGAAGGAATCGTTCGGGTCGCATCGAATGGTGTCTTCCGAAGGGGCACATTGAACCCGGGGAAACGGCCGAGCAGGCAGCTCTTCGTGAAGTAGCGGAAGAGACCGGTATCCACGGCCAGATTCTGACTCACCTGACCAGCATCGACTACTGGTTCTCAGGCAATGAACGCCGGGTTCATAAGGTCGTTCACCACTACCTGATGCAGTACGTTTCGGGCGAAATCACGGTTGAAAATGACCCTGATCATGAAGCGGAAGCTGCCGCATGGGTTCGTTTGAAAGATCTTCCTCACCAGCTCGCTTACCCGAATGAGCGTCGCATCGTTTCTCTGGCCCTTGATCTTCTCTATCAGGGGCAATAGATGAGGCACGGACTTTTCGCCCGTCGGCTCTTCGCCACGAGTATCCGAAGCGTCGCCCTAGCAACCGCCACCCTTGCCGGCCTTGCCATGGTTGAAAGCAGTGTGGTCGCACCGGCCTCGTTCGGCGATGAAACGGCAGGTGGAACGCAGGCAACTGTCCCGGACCTGTTTGCCAAATCGCAATCATCGAACGGCTTGACCGTGTCGATCGACCAGCTCAGCCCGAAGATTCTGACGAACGAAAGCGAGCTGGTTGTTTCGGGCACAATCACGAACACCGGTGATGAAGCGCTTTCCGCCCCTTTGCTGATGGTCTCGATGGCCTTTGATCCGGCCGATAGTATTCGTGAACTCGCTGATTCTTTGGATGCGTCGACGCGTCCTGGGCGTCTGATCAGCTACGAAGAAACCAGCACGGACATTCCCGGCGGGCAGACCATCCCCTTCGAGGTTCATATTCCAGTTGATCGCCTCGACCTGTATTCGTCCTATGAGTGGGGTCCGCGAGCCCTCGGCGTCGACGTGCTGTCGGGGGATCGCAGTGGCGCGGATCGTACGATTTTTATTTGGGATTCCGGCCAGGAAGTCCAGCCCACACGGGTGAACGCTGTTGTTCCGTGGACCGCGTCGAATTCAAGCAATACCGTGAAAGAGCGTTCGGCGATAACTGAGATTGCTCAGATCCCGGGTACGACGCTGGCTCTTGATTCGACGGTGATTCCTCGTCCAACTCGTGACACGTCGACTTCGAAGGCGGATGCTGACGGATTGTTCGCATCGAAGCTATTGGTGGCTGAACGTGAAATCATCGCGCTTCCCACGGGGGATGCCGATCCCGGCGTGGTTGCGTTGGCGGCAAACGATCAGCTGTCTGCGCTGATGTCCGCGTCGATCAAATCCTTCCCGACGTCGGTGGAAGCAGCTGGGTGGAGCGCAACCGGCGTCGCGATTAAGGGGTACGAGGCCGCGTCTACCGACTTAGCCGAATCCAACCCGCAGAGCGCGACATCGCAGAGCTCTGACCAGTCGGGGGCTACCCAAACCCGGGATGATTTGGCGTCGCACAGTAAGCCAAACGGTTCACATTCTCAGTCCTCGAACGAAAGTGCTGCGCAGAAGGCGTCAAAAACCCACGCGAATGCAACGATTGTGAAGAATGTGGAGTGGCCGAAAGCTGAAACGTTCAGTACGACCGGGCTGGCCTTGGCTTCCGATAAGGTGACGATCGCTCCGGGCGGTGCGTTGGATCCGGACCCCGAGGTGTCGTTTACGTCCCTTGCTCCCGTTGAAGTGAATTATTCGACGGGTGAAACGTCCACGCAGGGGGCGACGGATTCGACGGCGACTGTTCTTTCAACGAATAAGACGTTGAACGATCTGCTGGGTTGGGAAGTGTCGACCAGCTCGGACGCTCTTGATGTTGACCAGGCACTTGCTGGCGTGTCTGCGATTATTACGCGTGAGCGTCCCAGTGTGTCTCGAACGGTTGAGGTGACGGCGTCGCGCACATTGACCCCGTCTGCTTCGCTTGTTCAGCGTCTGAATTCTTTGCTCCAACAGCGGTGGGTTGAGCCCACGTCGTTTAGCCAGATCGCGTCGTCGCAGGTGACTGACGTTGAGCGTTTCGTTGTTGGACCCGGTCAGCTGTCGGCTGAAACAAGCGCAGCGTTAACAACGCTTGGCGATGCACTGGCACAACTGAAGTCTTTTGCGGATTCAACGTCTGACCCGAAGGCGGTCAACGCGACTCTCCACGACGATATTTTGCCGACGGTGAGTGCGTCGATCAGCGCCGATGAGCAGGTGACGCGCGCATCCCAGTTCAGCGCGAAGGTGTCGCACCTCCGCTCTCTGGTGTCACTGGTGCCTTCAGACACGGTGAATCTGATTAACAAGTCCGCGGATTTTCCGATCCGTGTTCGTAATGATTTGGCGTGGGATGTGAATGTGACGGTCACGATCAACCCATCCGATCCCAGGCTGAAGGTTCGCCAGTCCGCGATCACAACCATTCCTGCGCAAACGGTCACCGCGGTCAACGTTCCCGTGAATGCCATCGGTTCGGGCGATATTGAAGTCACCTACCAAATCAATACTGCCGACGGCACGCTTCTTACCATTTCGGATAATGTTCTTGTTCGTATGCGTGCCGGCTGGGAAGATGCTTTTACTATTACGGTTGCGATTGCTTTTGGTCTTCTGTTTGTGATCGGCCTAGTCAGGTCGGTACGCAAGCGCCGTGCTGGGCGCGAAGAAGAGGAGAACAAATGACCGAGTCGAACTCTTCGGTTGAAGCGCCTCAGGAGCCTCGGAGCCGATCCATCCTGAGGGCCAGCGCGATCATGGCGTCGGGCACGATGGTGTCGCGAATCCTTGGGTTTGTTCGTTCGGCAATGCTTCTTGCTGCGATTGGAGCAGCCGGCGGTGGCGTATCTGCAGCCTTCCAAACGGCGAATACTTTGCCGAATACAGTCTTTAATCTTTTGGCGTCCGGCGTTTTTGATGCGGTTCTTGTTCCACAGATCGTTGGAGCACTGAAGCGGAAGCATGATGGTCAAACCTATGTGAATCGTCTGCTCACTCTTGCTGGGACGCTTCTGTTTATCGTGACGATCGTGGCGATGATTGCCGCTCCGCTGTTGGTCGTGATCACGGCGGCCGGCTACGATGCTCAAACTCGCACGTTGGCGATTCTTTTCGCTTTGCTCTGTTTACCGCAGCTGTTCTTCTACGGCCTGTACAACCTGCTGGGTGAGCTACTGAATGCGCGTGGCGTATTCGGCCCCTACATGTGGGCGCCGGTGGTGAATAACGTTGTTGGTATCGCCGGTTTGGGTGCATTCCTCTTTTTGTGGGGTGGCACCGAAGGGCGCATCAATGTCGAGGATCTTTCCGCGACACAATTCTGGCTACTGGGTGGGTCGGCGACGCTGGGCGTGATTGCTCAGGCGCTTGTCTTGTTCATCCCGATGAAACGATCGGGCGTTCATTTCAAGCCTGACTTCCATTTCCGAGGCACGTCATTTGGCTCCACGTCGAAGGTGGCCGGATGGACGTTTGCGACGCTGGGGGTCAGCCAGATTGGTGTCCTGTCGACGAATAACTTGGCCGCTTTGGCCGATGCGTACGCGAAGACGCATGACGGTGTGCTCGTCGGTATTAACGCCTACGCAACCGCTTTCATGATTTTCATGGTTCCGCAGTCGCTGATCACGGTGTCGCTGACAACAGCGATCTTCACTCAAATGGCGCGGGCGGTCGCCGATGATGATGATCGTTCCGTGGCAGCGAGCTACCACCTGGGCGTCCAAACGATTACGTCCCTGACTCTGCTGGCGGCTGCGATCCTGATGGCTGGTTCGGTGCCAATGATGCAGATGGTTCTGTACTCAAAGACGAACCAGGAAGTGATCACCGCGTATGCCTGGGTCCTTGTTGCTTTAATGCCGGGTGTGGCCTCAACGGGCATGGTCTTGATGAGTCAACGTGTTTTCTTCGCTTATGAAGACGTTAAACCAGTGTTCTTGATGGGTATTGGTCCGACCATTCTTCAGGTCATCGTCGGGTGGGGAATGTATGCGATGACGGGTGCCAAGTGGTGGGTTGTTGCCGCTGCTCTTGGTGAAACGTCGTGTCGCATTGTCCAGGGCGTGATTGCGGTGGCGTGGGTGTCGCGTCGTAATTCCTACGTGGATCGTGCCTTGCTTTTGCGTTCCTACAGCGCGTTTGTGGTTTCTGCCGTGCTGGCGGCGCTGTCTTCATTCGGCGCATTAAAGCTGGTGGGAGCGCAGACCCAGACTTCATCGACCCTGCTTCGTTTTGGTGGCGCTTCGTTGAAGCTGATCATGGTTTCACTGGTCGCGTCGATTGTGTACATGGTTGTTCTGAAGCTGATTTCGCCGTCGACAAGCGCGCGCACAATCACTCCGCTACTTCAAAGGTTGCGAGTTCCACTGGTTTTGCGGCGCATCCTTGCCACGCCAATACAGCCGAAATCGACTTCTTCAACGATAATGGATTGAGTTTCGTACTTTTTCAACGGAGGATCCCCATGAGCACGGACGGCAAGCCCGATCACGATGAATTGTCGGACGGTACGTCGTCTGAAAACTCACCCACTCTTGCGTCGCCCAACCCTGAGTTGAGCGAAGCCGAACGTGAGATTGCTATTGCGCTGGCCGCCGCTCTCCCCTCGTTCGACGAGATTCTGGCAGACCCTGAGTCTGATGATTCTGAAGTGGAAGATGGGGACGAGGCCGTGGTCGACTCTTCAGACACCCAGCTTGATGAAAGCCACGATGACGATGCGGATTCACCCGAGTTTGATGATGTGGTCGTTATCGATGAGCCTGAAGAACCTCTCCTAGGCGAGCAACCGGAAAGCATTGATCAGGATGAGGAGCGCGTCGAAGAAATCGATGATGTCTCTGATGGCGCCGACGATGCTGAATCCGAACAGGATAAGGACGCTGAAGACGACACTGACGTAGAAGACCGTGAGTCGAGCGACGATAGTTCTGACGAATCAGAAAATGAAGAATCTGATACTGAAAGCGGCGTGGCGCTCACGGGTTTTGCTGGCCTGATCGCCACGATCAAAGCAAAGTTGTCCGCTTCGAAAACACCTGAAGCGACAGATGACGTTGTTGAGTCTGGCGAAGACGGCGACCTCGACCAAGGCGCTCAGGACGAATCCGATGAAGATAATTCATCCATGCCTTCCGCCCCTGAAGAAGATCGGGGGAACGACGATGAAGGCAGCCTCGTCAATGAGGAAAACAACGAAGCCGAAAAGGCTGACAAGACTGTCACATCGAAGCACTCCACGGGCATTCCCCCGCTGGTGGCACCCGTTGACATGCCACTGGCACCCGAGGCCGATGTGACGACTTCCTTCCCCGGCCCGATTGTTGAGCGTCCCACAGACCATCTGGCTCTTGTGGCCTCCGCGGGTGAAGAGGACCAGCCTCAGCGTGAGCGAGGGCTGATTGATCCGACGAAGCCGACTCTTGTTTTCGCGGCTGTTTTGACTATTCTCGCTGCGATCTTCGGCACGGTGGGTCTGCTGAAACCCGTTGGCTCGCCTGACTTGGCGCAGTCGCTCGCAGACGCACAATCGGCAAACCACATCCAATCCGACGACCAATCGGCAATGCAGGGAACGACTTCTCCGCTTGTTTCTTCCGTATCCGTTCTGTCTTGGTCAAACGATGACGGCGATCACCCGGATACTGCGGTCAACATGATTGACGGCGACCCAGCAACCACGTGGCACTCTCGCTACTACGACACGAATTCTTTCACTGACGACAACACTGTCACCATCATTATCAAGCTCTCTGCAGAAGCAACGGTTTCTCAGATCACGCTGAACATGGATCCGTCCACGTCCGGTGGTGAACTGGTCGTGCGCAACGTCACGGATGCCGATGCTCCTCGGAGAGGAACAGAATTGGCTCGCGGGGCGTTGAGTCCTACAACGGAGATCACCCTTCCTGAACCCGTCACCACGTCGCAGATTGCTCTGTCCTTCGCGACCATGCCGACTTCGGTCGACGGTGACAACTGGGCATGGGTGAGCGAACTCAGCGTTCAGTAGCGATTTCCGCAAAGCACACTATTGGCTGATGAGGGTCAATAGGTGCCTGAAGCCTGACACTTTTGGCGATCTTTTCGAAAGGTAATGATGGAATTTACAGTGACGTCTGACCTGCTGGCCGTGAACACGGTTGATGCCGAGGTCGAGACCGTTTCGACCACACCGTCAACCCGCCCGTCTGGTGAGGTTCCCGCAGATGCGACCATTCACGATGTCATCGTCGTTGGTTCTGGTCCTGCCGGTTACACGGCTGCGATTTACACGGCTCGCGCCGGCCTGAAGCCAATCGTGATCGCTGGAGCTCTCGCTGCCGGTGGCGCTCTGATGACGACGACTGAGGTTGAGAACTTCCCCGGTTTCCCCGAAGGTATTCAGGGGCCCGAGCTCATGGATAACATGCGTGAGCAAGCAGAAAAGTTCGGCGCGGACGTTCGCTACGAGGATGTCACCGCGGTGAACCTGTCGGGTGATGTGAAGGTTGTGGCCGTCGACGACGAACTGTTGTACGCGAAGGCTGTTATTCTGGCGACCGGGTCTGAGTACCGTCACATGAATGTTCCGGGCGAGGATTCGCTGTCGGGTCGCGGTGTTTCCTACTGCGCGACCTGCGACGGCTTCTTCTTCAAGGATCGTGTGCTGGCCGTTATCGGTGGTGGCGACTCGGCAATGGAAGAAGCAACCTTCCTGACGAACTTCGCCTCCAAGGTGTACGTCGTGCACCGTCGCGATGAGCTTCGCGCTTCGAAGGCGATGGCTGACCGTGCGAAGTCAAACCCGAAGATTGAGTTCGTGTGGAATTCGACCGTCGACGAGGTCCTGGGTACCGACGAGGTCACGGGCCTGCGTTTGAAGAGCACCGTTGATGGCACGCTGTCCGACCTTGATGTCAATGGTGTGTTCGTGGCGATTGGTCACCTGCCACGCACGTCGTTCCTCGCTACGGACGTCGCACTGGACGACGCCGGCTACATCGTGGTCGACGAACCATCAACGCGCACCTCTGCAACAGGTGTCTTCGCCTGTGGCGACGCCGTCGATCACACCTACCGTCAGGCGATTACGGCTGCCGGTTCCGGTTGCCGCGCGGCCCTTGATGCCGAGCGTTGGTTGGCATCGAAGAGCGACTGATCATCTATCCGTGATGTGTGAGCGCGTGCAACAGCGCACATCAAGGTAAAAACGGGCATTCATCTCCTAATCTGCTCGGCTGGGCTCATACAGTTATCTGTATGAGCCCAGCTTCAGTTTCATCATCATCTGCTCCGACCCCTGCGCCAGCCACGGCGACTCAGTCTGGCCGGTCCGCCTCGTTGATGCGTATGTTGCCCGGCATCGCACTGTCTTTCGTTGCGGTCGGACTGGCATTGCTCATCAACCATTTTGTGCCGGCGCTGTCGGTAATGCTGGTGGCGATCATTCTGGGTGTTTTTCTGCGGAATATCGCACAGCTACCCGCGGTCCTGGATCCCGGTCTGGTTTTCACTTCCAAGCGTCTGTTGCGTGCTGGCGTTGTGCTATTGGGCCTACAGCTGGTGGTAGCCGATATCGTGGCACTGGGCGCTGGGATGATCGGTGTTGTTGTTGCGGTTATCGTCTTGGGTATTGTGTCGACGCTTCTTGTGGGGCGAGCTCTGCACCTATCGATCACGCAGACACTGCTGATCGCGTGCGGTTTCTCGATCTGCGGTGCGGCCGCTGTTGCCGCGGTTGATGGCGTTATTGAAGCTCAGGATCGCGAAGAGGTTGTCACCGCTATTGCGCAGGTCGTCATTTTTGGCACGCTGCTGATTCCGTTGATCCCGATTCTCGGCACGCTGTTCGGTTTGGATCCGCTAACCACTGGCTTGTGGGGTGGCGCAGCCACACACGAGGTTGCCCAGGTTGTCGCGATTGGCGGTGCGTTGGGAGGTGGCGAGGCACTGTCTGGTGCGGTTGTTGTGAAGCTTGCTCGCGTGCTGATGCTCGCTCCCGTTATGGCGACGATCAGCATCTGGAGGCGTCAGAAGATGGCGTCGGGAGCTCAGATCCCCGGTATGGGTTCCGAGGGTGGCAAACTTCCGCCTCTGATGCCACTGTTTGTCTTCGGATTCATCGTCATGGTCTTCGTGCGGTGGACCGGGATTGTGCCCGCGTCGTGGCTTGCGGTTCTGAAGATTATTCAGACGGCGCTACTCGCCTCGGCGATGTTCGCACTGGGCACGTCCGTGAAGCTGCGTGATTTTGCGTCCGTTGGCCCGAAGCCGTTCATTCTTGCTACCTCGACGACTGTCATTGTTGCTCTGACTGGCTTCATCGGCGTGATGCTGGCGCACTGATTCTTCGCTTACCGTCAACAGAGGGCCTCCGCTACCGCCCTCTTGCTGGCGTGGGGTGAGACCAGTGTGGTCGCCCTCGTATAGTGGTGAAAACAGCGACGGGCACACCCCTGTCCTGTTCGCTCCTCGTAAAATCTGCCCGGGTAGGCTGATTCGTATGACGTTTTCTGACGTGCCACGTAAAGGCGTAGCATCCGCGCAGGGCCTCGCACCCACTGACCCGTGCACCTGCGGTTCTTCCATCGCATTTCGCGCGTGTTGCTCCCCGATCCTTGACGGCGAGCCGGCACCCACCGCCGAAGCGCTCATGCGTTCGCGCTACTCCGCCTTCGTGCTGGGCAACGAAAACCATCTTTTCCGCTCGTGGCATCCGCGCACACGCCCCACTCCCCCATACATTGACCCGCAAATAACATGGAACGGGCTCACCATCGTCGACACCGTCACGGGAACCGAAAATGACCAGGACGGCATCGTCGAGTTCATCGCCGACTTCACCCACGCACGAGGCCACAACCGCCTGCACGAACGCTCCACCTTCACCAAGCGCGGTGGCCGGTGGGTCTATGTCGACGGGACGATAATGTGAACTTTCACCACACCCACACCGACCACATCCACCCCGAGCTCCGCGACCTTGTCCACTCAGTTGGCTTGATCGGCTGGACGCGGATTATTGTCGGCAACTGGGCGATTCTCGGCGCAATCATCCTGGGCCTGTTCATTCACCTGAAATCTGTTGCGAACTTTGATCAGGCGGTTCTGAACTGGGTGCTCACGATCCGCATCGATGCGTTGACCGCGTTCATGAAAGCGGTGACCCACCTTTTCTCCCCGACCGTTTCCGTGATCGAAGCGGTCGTCATCGGACTATTGATCTGGGCAGTCTCAAAGTCGTGGCGCTTCGGGCTGTTTATTCCTCTAGTGATGGCGGTGTCAGCGGTTGCAACGTCGCTGGTCAAGCTTGGTATCGAACGAGTCCGCCCACCGATCCCAGAGCGCCTCGTCGTCGAACTCTCCCATTCTTTCCCATCCGGTCACACCACCGCCGCCTCCGCCCTCGCTATCAGTGCTGCTCTGCTTGCGTTACATGCATGGGGACTATCCCTGATCAATGTCGGTATCGCAGACTCCCGCCTTTCATGGAATCGACGAGGCTACGCCTGCCTGATCTGGGCGCTCGCGATCTCATTAGTGGCGCTTGTGGCCACAACACGCATTTACCTGGCCGCGCACTGGACAACAGACATCATTGGTGGAGCGCTGATGGGATCAGGTACCGCGCTGATCTTGGGAGGTCTTTTATTGAGCCGCCACAGCGTCCACACACGCTAGACAGTGAACCATGTCACGGCCATACTGGGACTATCCCGGATGAAAGGAGACACCGATGTCTCTGGTGTTACGGTGGCTTGTCGCGTTCTTCTCAGGCTGGGTCGTCATCCTGATTGCAACAACATTTTCAACCGAGGTCGCCGCAGCTGACACCTACCGTATCTGCGCTCATGGCTATGTCATTATCGGCGCGTTCTTTCTTGCTGTCGCAGTGTTCCTTTACCTGCTGATTCAGGCTCTGTCGGCCACAAGTACGACCATTGAACTGCGCGGAAACTCTGACCAGTCCGCTTAGTCAAACATGTATGTGCCACGCCCGTGCGCGCCCAAATCAGCGGCAACAAACGAAAAACCCCGGCACCGAAATGTACCGGGGTATGTGTGGAGCTAACGGGACTCGAACCCGTAACCCCCTGCTTGCAAAGCAGGTGCGCTACCAATTGCGCCATAGCCCCAATGACATCAATCCTGGAAAGGATTGTCCGTCACGGATTTCCACAACTCTACATTGTCGGAGAGATCTTCGAGAATCTGTCGCACAACAATACCCGCTGCAACAGCCGTAGCCACCGCACTGAGTGCTGTGATCCATTTCTTCATTGGATCTCCGCCTTTCTTGCGATTGCGGAACGTGGGCCTAGATGGGCTCGAACCATCGACCTCAGTCTTATCAGGACTGCGCTCTAACCTACTGAGCTATAGGCCCAACCTTGTACCCCGAAGAGCACTCGATTATGTTACGCACACCCACCGTCCAACTTCAAATTGAATGGCGTGATGTAGCGCACCACACGATTATTCGTCCATCAAGGAGATCTTCACGCCACCCACCAGGGACGCGATGAGGTTGTACAGCATGGCGCCAAGGGTTGAGATGGCGGTCAACAGAACAACATTCGCGACACCGGCAATGGTGGCGTAGGACAGAACCTTGGGAAGACGCAGATAGTCAAGGAACGGGATGAACTTTTCACCACCGATGGTCTTCATGAAGTCTTCGATGGTGGAAAAGACATGCATACCGTCAACCATGAACCACAAGACAGCGGTTGCAATCACCATGGCAATGCCGAATGCGACGGAAAGAAGGAAGCTCACCTTCATTACCGTCCACGCATCGACTCGCGCGATAGCGATATCAACTCGACGAGGCGTGTCATTGATGGAATACATGCCGTGCGCGTCGCTCATTCGTCATTACCTTCCTGGGTGGACTCTTGCTCTGACGCTACAGTGTTATCAGCGCTTTCGTCAGCATTCGAAGAGTTTGTCGGCGTTTCATCACCCAAGCTATCGGAGTCCTGAGATTCAGATTCGCCATCTTCATTATCAATATCGCGCTCCGGGTTCGGAGTGATCGCGATGATGCGGTCGTCCTCGTCCGGGCGAGCGAAAATAACGCCCATCGTGTTGCGTGCCGTTGGGCGAACGTCCGAGGCGTTCACTTGGACCAGCTTGCCGGATTCGGTGATGACCATGACGTCTTCATCCGGATTGACCACAAGTGCACCAACAAGGCCACCGCGTTCATCAACGAGCTTGCCAACGCGGACACCCAACGTGCCACGGGACTTCGTTGGGTATTCCTCAACCGGAGTGCGCTTCGCATAACCGGAGTCAGTGACGATCAGCAGATCAGCGCCCTCGCGCGGAACCTCCATGGACAGCAGTTCGTCGTCACCGCGGAATCTCATGCCACGAACGCCCGCCGTGGAGCGACCCATCGGGCGGAGCTGCTCGTCGGTGGCGGCGAAGCGGACTGCCTGGCCATCACGCGAGACCAGGATCAGGTCCTGATCAGCGTTAATGACCTGTGCGGACACGAGCTCATCCGGGTTACCGGCCTCATCTTCACGCAAGTTGATGCCGATGATGCCACCGGTACGTGAGGACTCGTAGAGCTTCAGCGGAGTCTTCTTCACCAAACCGGACTTGGTTGCCAAGACAAGGTAGTCGGCGACCTCGTAGTCGCGGATGGCGAGGACCTGCGCGATGTGTTCCTCCGGCTGGAATGCCAGCAGGTTTGCAACGTGCTGGCCCTTGGCATCGCGACCGCCTTCGGGGATCTCGTATGCCTTCGCACGGTACACGCGGCCGAGGTTCGTAAAGAACAGCAGCCAGTGGTGCGTGGTCGTGACGAAGAAGTGCTCAACAACATCATCTCCGCGCAATTGCGTGCCACGAACACCCTTGCCACCGCGCTTTTGCGAACGGTAGTTGTCGGTGCGCGTACGCTTAGCAAAACCTTCGCGGGTGATGGTGACGACCACGTCTTCTTCGGGAATGAGGTCTTCCATCGACATTTCTCCGTCGAAGGCTACGATGCGCGTGCGACGATCATCGCCGTACTTGTCGACAATTTTCTGCAGTTCACTCGAGATGATGGAACGCTGACGCGCCGGCGTATCGAGGATGTCCTGCAGATCGGTGACGCGCGCGGTCAGTTCGGCATGCTCGTCCATAATCTTCTGGCGTTCCAGAGCAGCCAGACGACGCAGCTGCAGGGCGAGGATCGCGTCTGCCTGAACCTCGTCCACACCGAGCAAGTCCATGAGGCCCTTACGTGCTTCGTCGACAGTCGGCGAACGACGGATGAGCGCGATGACCTCGTCGAGAGCGTCGAGTGCCTTGAGGTAGCCCTCCAAGATATGGAGGCGTTCCTGAGCCTTGCGCAGACGGAACTGGGTGCGACGCACGATGACGGAAATCTGGTGCGTGATCCAGTGACGAACGAAGCCGTCCAGGCTGAGCGTACGCGGGACACCGTCGACGATCGCCAGCATGTTGGCGCTGAAGTTTTCCTGCAACGGAGTGCGCTTGTACAGGTTGTTGAGAACGACCTTGGCGACCGCGTCACGCTTCAAGACGATGACGAGGCGCTGGCCGGTACGACCCGAGGTTTCGTCACGGATATCCGCAATACCCTGGATCTGGCCGTCACGAACCAGCTGAGCGATCTTGTCGGCAAGATTGTCGGGGTTCACCTGGTAGGGAAGCTCGGTGACAACCAGGCACTGGCGTCCCTGAATTTCCTCAACGTTGACGACTGCACGCTGGGTGATGGAACCGCGACCAGTTCGGTAAGCGTCTTCGATGCCCTTGCGTCCGAGGATCGTAGCGCCGGTCGGGAAGTCCGGGCCGGGGATGCGCTGAATCAGAGCCTCAAGCAGTTCCTCGCGGGATGCTTCAGTGTTCTCGAGCGCCCACTGGATACCGTCGGCAACTTCTCGCAGGTTGTGCGGCGGGATGCGGGTCGCCATACCGACCGCGATACCTTCGGAGCCGTTGACCAACAAATTCGGGAAGCGGGACGGCAGAATGGTCGGCTCTTGGTTCTTGCCATCGTAGTTGTCCTGAAAATCGACGGATTCTTCATCGATATCGCAGACCATTTCCATCGCCAAAGGCGCCATCTTACATTCGGTGTAACGGGGTGCTGCGGGGCCAAGGTTACCCGGCGTACCGAAGTTACCCTGACCGGCAACCAGCGGATAGCGCAACGACCACCACTGCACCAGACGTGCCAGCGCATCGTAGATCGCGGCATCGCCGTGCGGGTGGTAGTTACCCATGACGTCGCCGACGACGCGGGACGACTTGGAGAAGGAGGAAGTGGGTCGGTATCCGCCGTCGTACATCGCGTAGAGCACGCGACGGTGAACAGGCTTGAGGCCGTCACGCACGTCGGGGAGGGCTCGACCGACGATAACGCTCATCGCGTAGTCGAGGTAGGAGCGCTGCATTTCTACCTGCAGGTCAACCGGCAGGACACGGTCGTAGTCGACAGCCGCGTCGGTTGTGTTGTTTAGCTCGTCGCTCACGTTTTTCCTTAAGTTTTATTGACGAGGCCGGCCTGCGGCCGGTGCGTGACTGTTAGATCAGATATCGAGGAAGCGCACGTCAGAGGCGTTGCGCTGGATGAAGGAACGACGAAGATCGACGTCGTCGCCCATGAGGATCGTGAAGATCTCATCGGCGTCGGCGGCCTCATCGAGGGTGACCTTCTTGAGGATACGGTGAGCCGGGTCCATGGTGGTTTCCCAGAGCTCGTGGTCGTTCATTTCGCCCAGACCCTTGTAACGCTGGATACCACCTTCCTTGGGCAGGCGGTGATTAGCTGCCTGACCCGCTGCGAGGAGCTTGTCACGTTCCTTATCTGAGTAAGCGAATTCGTGCTCGGCGTTCGTCCACTTGATGCGGTAGAGCGGAGGCATTGCGATATAGGTGTGGCCCTGTTCGATCAGCGGTCGCATGTAGCGGAACAGCAGAGTGAGAAGCAGGGTTGCGATGTGCTGACCGTCGACGTCGGCGTCGGCCATGATAACGATCTTGCCGTAGCGGAGCTTTTCAAGATCAAAGTCTTCACCGATACCGGTACCGAACGCTGTGATGAGTGAGCGGATCGTGTCAGAGGACAGCGCGCGATCGAGGCGAGCCTTTTCAACGTTCAAGATCTTGCCTCGGATCGGCAGGATCGCCTGGTGTTCGGGGTCGCGACCACCAACGGCGGAACCACCTGCGGAGTCGCCCTCGACGATGAAGATTTCGCACTCTTCAGCCTTGCGCGAGGAGCAGTCACGAAGCTTGCCCGGCATGGACGCTGATTCAAGGACACCCTTACGGCGGGTAGCTTCGCGAGCCTTGCGGGCTGCGACGCGTGCCTGCTGCGCCTGCTGACCCTTGTTAATGATCGCCTTCGCGTCTGCGGGGTGAGCATCGAACCAGTCGGTGAGCTGGGAATATACCTGCTGCTGAACGAAGGTACGTGCCTCGGTGTTGCCGAGCTTCGTCTTCGTCTGGCCTTCGAACTGCGGTTCGGTCAGCTTGATCGAAATGACGGCTGTCAGTCCTTCGCGGACGTCATCGCCGGTCAGATTGTCATCCTTCTCTTTGATGATTCCCTTATCGCGACCGTAGCGGTTCACAATGGTCGTCAGCGCCGTGCGGAAGCCTTCTTCGTGCATACCGCCTTCGGTCGTGTTAATCGTATTCGCGAAAGTGTGGACGCTGGACGAGTAGGCTGTGGTCCACTGCATCGCAATCTCGACACTCATCGTGCCTTCATCGTTTTCCGATTCGAAGTCGATGATGTCATTGTTGATCGTTTCGATCTTCTTCGCCGAATCCAGGTATTCGACGTAGTCACGTAGACCGTGTTCGTACATGTAGGTGACCTGACGGTGACCGGGAACCGGATCGTCTGCGGGACCCATTTCATCGCCGGTGATCTCGTCGCCCTCATCAACAGCGGTGGGGCGCTCATCGGTCAGCGAAATACGCAGACCCTTGTTCAAGAAGGCCATCTGCTGGAAGCGCTGACGCAGGGTCTCGAAGGAGAACTCGGTGGTTTCAAAGATATTTGGATCCGGGTAGAACGTCTGTGTTGTGCCCGTCTCGGTGGTTTCTTCGCCACGTTCAAGCTTCGTGATCGGCGTACCGCCGTTGGCAAAGGACATCCGCCATGCATACCCCTGACGACGGACAATCGTGTCGACGCGGGTCGACAGCGCGTTCACAACCGAAATACCGACGCCGTGAAGACCACCGGACACCGCGTATCCGCCACCGCCGAATTTGCCACCGGCGTGCAGGATGGTCATGACAACCTCAACCGTGGGCTTACCTTCGGTCGGGTGAATATCAACGGGAATACCTCGACCGTTATCTTCGACGCGAAGACCACCATCGGCAAGAATTGTTACTTCGATGTGATCCGCATATCCAGCTAGAGCTTCGTCAACAGAATTATCGACGACCTCGTAGACCAGGTGGTGCAGACCGCGCTCACCGGTTGAACCGATATACATACCTGGACGCTTACGAACCGCCTCAAGCCCCTCCAGAACGGTGATGTCTGAAGCACCGTAGCCTTCAGCCCCGCCTGTCGTCTTTTCGTTGTCAGCCACGCGGCTCCCCTCATACAAGCTGGGCCTGAAAAACCCAACGATTTAACGCATTAATTCTACCAAAAATGACCATAAAACCGGGGAAACTCACGCCGTGACAAAGGCAATGAAATATCTTCTGACCTGCGAATATAGGTATGTGACCAGTCACACCCTCACCGTGATAAGAAACAGACAACCATCGACGCGCACACCATAAAAAACACGTGTATTTTCCGGTCGCATCATCGTCACCTGATCCGGCCCCAATCAGCCGTATGTATCGCGCGGACCCCGGCCTCGTACCGACAGCGGACCTTTCTTCCACGAAGGCGCCACCGGCCCCAAAACCACAACCTGTTCCACCACGCCACTACCGACAACCTCGCTGATGCGACGCAGAATTCTGGGGAGCAATAACTGCAGCTGTTTCGCCCACGCCGTTGACGTACAGCGCACAACAATCTTCTTGCCTTCGAAGCTTTCAATGTGCGTGTGCTCGGCAATATTCGGACCAACAATCTCGGGCCAGCGATTCGACACCGACGCAATCTGGATCTGATTCGACCAGCTGTTATCCTTCACAAACGAACTCAGGATCGAATCAATACGCCCAGACCGATGATACGAGCGATGCATGGCCGCCATGCCCGGTGTCTTTACCCACACCTCTGGGCGATGGCGCTGAGCCTGAACAATGCCACTCAAGTCGCCGGCTTCAGCCATCTTGTCGCTGAAATCAGATTCGGCTGATAGATCTGCCTGACCACGAGACATATCCACCGCGCAATCTTCATTCGCGCCAACAAGTGCCCCCGGAGTCGGACCTTTCACTCCTTGCATGACGAACGTGGGCACGGGTGAACGCGTGAAACCTCGTGCGCGCGCATCCATCTGAGCACGCGCCAAGGCCGCTGCCAGGAAGTCTTCTTCGGGCTCGTTCATTCTTGGACTTCCGAGCCGTTGTCGACCGACCACGCCACTTTCACAACGTGTGCATCCAATTCGGGAGGAATATCGCCCTCAACAGCAGCGGTGATTAGCACCTGATCCGCTTTATCCATACGCGTGGTGAGTCCAGCTCGCCGTTTCGTATCAAGTTCGGCGAACACATCGTCGAGGATCAGAATCGGGGTTTCACCGTCATCAGCCAGAAGATCAAAAGCTCCAAGACGCAGAGCCAACCCCACCGACCAGGATTCGCCGTGGGACGCAAAGCCCTTCACAGGCATATGTCCAAGACACAATGACAGATCATCACGGTGAGCACCCACAAGGTTCACTCCCCGCTCCATCTCTTGATCCTGAATACGTTCTAAGGCGGCCAACAGACGCTGAGTCTGCGCCTCAACATTCTCCAAGTCGGCGCTTGTCGGATCGTCCGGATTCGTCCCGATTTTTCGGTCGATTGACGCATCCATCGCCAAAACCAAGTGGCGAGGAGAATCGGCAACATCGTCATATGCCGTTGCCACGGGATCAGACAATCGACGAACAAGAGATGCTCGCATTGCCGTGACCTGGCTGGACAATTCAGCGAACCGCTCATCCCACACAGACAGCGTTGAAATATCTGGGATGCGACCCCGTCGCAATGCCACCTGCGCCTGCTTCATCAACGCAGCCCGCTGGCGCGCCACTCTGTCAAAATCAGACTTCGTCTGCGAATACAGGGGGTGAATCTGAACCGCAATATCATCAAGAAATGCCCTGCGTACGCTGGGATCTCCACGAACAATCTGCAAGTCCTCGGGTGCAAAGACAACCGTACGAACGAGACCCAGAATGTCTTTCGGCTTCACGTTCGTGCGATTAATTCGCGCCCGATTTGCCTTGCCACGCACGATCTCAAGCTCAAGAACCTGGGAGCGATCGTCTTCCAAGGCTGTCTTCACGCGGACAAACGCTCCAGCCGGCGGGCGCTCCTCGACATCTAACGGAATACGAACCAGCGAGGACTCCGCAGACACCCTGTGCGAAGAAAATGTCGACAGGTAAGCGATAGCCTCAATGAGGTTTGTTTTCCCCTGACCGTTGGCGCCAAGAAAGACCGTGGGACCAGCCGGTAATTCAATGACGACGTGGCACCATGATCGAAAATCATCAAGCGCGACGTGCGAGACGCGCATGAAGATCAGGCACCGAAGCGAATCGGCATCAACAGGTAGCGGAACTGCGTCACTTCGCCTTCATCCACCTTCGACTGGCCGGTCATCACGGCGGGCTTGGTCGGGTGAGTGAAACCGAAACGAACAAAATCCGTGTCGAGAACGCCCAGGCCATCAAGCAGGAACTGCGGATTGAACGCGGTCGCAATATCTTCACCATTCAGGTGAGCTTCAATTGCTTCGGATGCCTGAGCGTTATCTCCCTGACCGGCTTCGAGAACCAGCTGACCATCCGAGAAAGACAGGCGAACCGAGGTCTTGCGCTCTGCAACCAGCGACATACGCTTCACAGCTTCAAGCAGTTCGTGGCGGTCGCACACTGCGGTGATCGGCGTAGATTCAGGGAACAGGCCGCGAACCGGCGGGTAATCGCCGTCCATCATGGTCGACGTGGTCCGACGGTTCGACGATGCGAAGCCAATCAATGAGGCTCCGCCCGCAACCATTTCATTAGACAGACCAATTTCGACCTTGGCACCCGACGTCATTGACTTCGAAACATCCTGAAGAATGCGAGCCTTCACGAGGGCAACCTGTTCGATCGAAGTATCGGCAGGCTCCCAATCAAGTTCACGCATTGCCAAACGATAACGATCAGTGGCAAGCAAGGTCATGTGTTCGCCGTCGATTTCCATTCGAACACCGGTCAGAATCGGCAGAGTGTCATCGCGCGATGCGGCAATAGAAACCTGGGAAATAGCCTGTGTCAGAACCTCGGAGTCAACGGTTCCCGCAAGCGGTGGCTGAAGTGGAAGCAACGGATATTCATCCAAAGGCATGACAGCAAGCGTGAAGTGCGAAGAACCACATCGCATATTCACCTTCTGACCATCAAGTTCAATGGTGACTGGCTTATTCGGCAACGATTTGGAAATGTCTGCCAGCAGGCGACCTGAAACCAGAACTTCGCCTTTTTCTTCCACATTGGCCGGAATACGCGAATTAGCGGAGACTTCGTAATCGAATGATGAAAGGGTCAGTTCCTCATTGTCTGCATGAATACGCACACCGGCAAGGATGGGGCTAGCTGGGCGAACAGGCAGGGCGCGAGCAGTCCAAGACACTGCCTCAGAAAGAACGTCTCTTGCGACGGTGAACTTCATGCCGGCCTCCAATTAAAAACTCGGTCAACGTACGTACGACACATGCCTCGCCATTCTACCTGTATGCACTACAACTATTCACCTAGAAAATATTTTGTTGTGAATAACTATCGTCTGACACTTTTTATCGTTGTTTGATTACCCATAATTCACCGCGTTCAACGCAATAGATTCCAATTGACTCGTTCAACGTGAATCCACAAGGTGGCACGCTCACATCTGTTCGGTTGATTTTTTCGCTACGCGTTTTTTAAAAGGAACCTTCATCATCAGTGTTGTGTACACAGTGGAGAACTATGTTTTTCGTTGGAATATAGCCACACTGATCGTGGATAGAGCTGAGTACGATCGTGTGAATGACACAGGAGCAGTTGTGGATGAAAAATGACTGGTTTTTGTCATTCACACGTAAGCCCACTCCATCATCAGCAAATGACACGTTTTCCACTGTGTCATTCACACCGAGGAAAGCTCTGATATGTGATGTGCAGTGACGGCAGGCAGGTATAGCTCCGCCCTTCGACATCCTTGAAGGGATACAGACTTCGAATAGGGTGACCGCGATAGGTCGAGTCGTCAGTTTCCGCCTCGCGCTACCTTCTTAATACGGTTCGTCAATTCAGTGACGTCGTTATAGACCTCGCGACGCTGTTTCATTTGTTCCAGGATCTTCTTATTTGCATGCATGACCGTCGAATGGTCACGGTCGAATGATTGACCGATCTTTGGCAAAGACAATTCGGTGAGCTCGCGACAGAGATACATAGCGATCTGACGTGCCTCGACAATCGCGCGACTGCGATCAGTTGAACACAGCTGGTCGATAGTGACGTTGAAATACTTTGCACACTGACCCATGATCAGCGGAATAGTAATTTCAGTGTCGTCGGGGTCAGAGATGTAGTCCTTCAAGGTCATCTCTGCCAACGCCAGGTCAATCTTCTCGTGGTAAAGGTTCGCATACGCGACTACGCGAAGGATGGCACCTTCGAGCTCACGAATATTCGACGAAATACGTTCAGCAATATACGTGAAGATTTCAGGGTCAATATCCAGATTTTCGTCTGCGGTCTTCTTCTGCAAGATCGCAATACGCGTTTCCAGATCTGGTGGCTGAACATCAACCAGCAGACCCGATCCGAAGCGTGACCTCAAACGTTCCTCAATGCCTTCGAGGTGCTTGGGCTGAACGTCCGAGGTAATGACGATCTGCTTATTGGCCTGATAGAGAGCATTAAACGTATGGAAGAAACCTTCCATCGTCTGCTCCTTCTTAGAAAGGAACTGAATGTCGTCGATTAATAGCAGGTCGAGTTCACGGTATCGACGGTGGAATTCTTCAACGGCCGAGTTATTGGGGTTGTTGACACGAATTGCATTGATGAATTCGTTGGTGAATTCCTCGGATGATACGTAGCGGACCTTCTGGTTTGGGTAGAGCGACAGCGTGTAGTGGCCGATTGCTTGCAGAAGGTGTGTTTTGCCCAGTCCGGATTCGCCGTAGATAAACAGCGGGTTGAAGTCAGTTCCCGGAGATTCCGAAACGGCGACAGCTGCCGCGTGAGCGAAGCGGTTCGACGGACCAATAACGAAGGTATCGAATGTGTGTTTTGGATTCAGCCTGGTTGACGAGGTATCGAGTGCGCGATCGGTTGATTGAGGCGCAACGTATGAGAATCGCTTGGGATCGTGCTCTTCAAACGAAGAATCTGGGAAGTCATTGATGGCTTCAACGCCGTCGAGCTGTCGAAGTCGTTCTTCTGCCGACGGGTACGAAAAGCTCTGTGCATAGGTGGGTGTATCGCCGGTCTGGTGGTGCCCCGCGCTGGGTACCTCATTGGTAGTTGGTTGATTATCTTCGGTTGACGAGGCCACCTCTACGTTCTTCGCCTGATGCTCTTTTTCGTCGGCGGTTTCTGGCAGTTCCATGTCCGGGTCAACGGTAATGGCGATCCTGGTGCGTTTTCCAAAGGTCTGGGACAGAGCATCCGTCACGCTTGACGATGAGCGTTCAATCCAGTTCTTCGTGAAGTCATTGGGAACGGACAGAAGAATTGTGCCTTCGATATTGCCCAAAGGACGTGTGGATTGAAGAAATCCCATGCCTGCGGGACCAAGACCTGTCTGAGCAAGTAACTCCAATGCTTGTGTCCAAGCAGCATTCAACGATGGAGTTTCCACAATCGATCCTTTAAATAGTGCGAAGTTGCGTGAGGTCTATCACCGAATTATGCCCCTCATTGAGCAGTGGTGACGTCGCTACTCTACTTGTCTTGTGAATAATTCACAGCCTGTGGATGAAGTTGTGGATAAGAATCTTTAAATCACATATTTGTAGTTACAAAAGTGTCAGCGCGTAGTTCCGCCAAAGAATCGACGTTCACGCTAACGAAAAGAAATTCATGTGATTTTCATTTGTGGAAAAGTTATCCCCAAGGTATTCCACAGTTGTGGATACGGGGACTTCGTCACAGACGGCGCTATCACATTGACTGATAAAACCTGAACTTCTAACCTGGATATCTGTCTGTGCCCACGCAAAAGGGCGCGCAAGAGGTTCCTGCGCACAACGAGTGCGGTGGAACCTGAACCAATACAACCGACAAGTTGAGTGCCAGCGGTGCTGGTGCTCGCCGCCAAGGAGAACAGCTGTGACCACCAAGCGGACTTTCCAGCCCAATAACCGCCGTCGTGCCAAGACGCACGGTTTCCGTCTGCGCATGAGCACCCGCGCCGGCCGCGCCATTCTGGCATCGCGTCGCCGCAAGGGTCGCGCAAAGCTGTCTGCCTGAGACTGCACTGGTGTTGCCTCGCGCACACCGGATGGTCGATCCAGGCGATTTCCGCTCAACCTTTCGACAGGGTAAACGGGCCGGAGATCGAGTCCTGATTGTCCACGCTCGAACCGACGAGGGTCAGTTGAACTCCCTCGTCGGTTTCGTCGTACCCAAAAAGGAAATCAAACTGGCCACGGGACGCAACCGTGTGAAACGACAGCTCCGGCACCTCATGCGCGATCGGCTCGACACTCTGCCCGACGGTTCACGCATCGTCGTTCGAGCAAGCTCCCAGGCCCTCGGCTGTACATCAGACGAGCTCGCTACACACTTAGACTCGGCTCTTCACCGCGCCTGGAAGAAGTGGGACGCTCGATGAGTGCGCGGCCTCGTGAACTAGTAAGGCGAATCTTCACCTACCCGATTCGTTTCTACCAGCGGTATATTTCGCTCAGAATCGCACCACGATGCCGATATACACCCACCTGCTCGGCATATGCGCTCCAAGCCATCGAAATCCACGGAGTTGTCAAAGGCATCATCCTTGGCACCTGGCGACTCCTTCGATGCAACCCTTGGAGCCACGGCGGAGTCGACTACGTCCCCGAAGTTGGACGCTGGAAACCAGAGCCATGGGTACCACCAGAAGATTGGGCCGGTAACGCAACCGACATCGTGCGACCCGCCCCCATGGGTATGAGCGACGAATACGCTTCGTTCACCACCCCCCAGAATTTCCCGGCATCCGCCGGACGACCGAAGGACGCTTTCAGCGTCCGCACTTCTTGAAGGAGCGCGCATGTTTGACAAGATCCTTCACCCCTTCGCCATAGCGGTGGCGTGGGTATGGGTGAAGATCCACGATTTCCTTGAGCTGATCGGATTCTCATCCGGTTCGGGTGCAGCCTGGGTGATTTCAATCGTCCTGCTGACCCTGATCGTTCGTATCCTGATCGTGCCGCTGTTCCTCAAGCAGATTAAGAGCTCGCGCGCCATGCAGGCTGTCCAGCCTGAAATGCAGCGCATCCAAGCCAAGTACAAGGGCAAGACCGACCAGCTGTCACGTCAGAAGCAGGCCGAAGAAACCCAGGCTCTCTACAAGAAGTACAAGGTCAGCCCCTTTGCTTCCTGTCTGCCACTGCTGGTCCAGATGCCGATCCTGTTCGCCATGTACCGCGCCATCTACGCGGTCAAGGACCTAGCAGCCGGCACCTACAAGTACGCCAACATCGAAACCGACCACCTCGGTCCGATCACCCAGGCAGTCGCATCCGACATCAACGGATCGACCGTTTTCGGTGTCCCGCTGTCGCACACCATTACTTCCGGTGATGGCACTGTTGCCGTCGCCGTCTTCGTCATCGCGATCATCGTGATGGTTGGCCTGCAGTTCTACTCCATGCGCATGTCCATGGTTCGCAACATGCCGCCGGCAATGGATCCGAACAACCCGATGGTTCAGTCGCAGAAGTCCATGCTCTACGTCATGCCACTGATGTTCGTGTTCTCTGGCGCCTTCTTCCAAATGGGCGTTCTGGTCTACATGCTGACCGGTTCCTTCTGGGCACTCGGTCAGTCCTTCTGGACGATCAAGGTCATGCCGACCCCCGGCTCACCGGCCTACAAGGAGCTCGTCGCACACCGCGAAGCACGCTACGCCGAATGGGCAAAGCCCTTCTTCGCTTCCTACGACGAAGCACGCTCTGCCCTGCCCGCAACAGCTGACAACGCCGAGGTTATCGCTCTGAATGAGAAGACCTTCGCTGAAGCAGCTTCGAAGGCCAAGGCTCAGAAGGTCGCCACCGACTTCCCCGAAACCATGAGCGCCGGCGAAAAGGTCTCTGTCCTGCGCAACCTGTCCATGCAGGAATGGACCACGCTCCCCGACGAAATGTGGATGCGTAGTGTCAAGGATGCAGCCTCTAAGGCCAATGAACGTCGCGCCCAGCAGGAAAAGCGCGAGCAGGCTAAGAAGATGTCCCGCGAACAGCGCAAGGCACAGTCTGAACGCAATCGTGCTCGCGAAGAGCGCAAAGCCGCTGTCTCCGACACTTCCGGCCTGTCAGCCGATGAGCTCGAGCGCCGTCGTCAAGAGCGTCGCAAGGCCCGCCGCCAGTCCAATAAGAAGAAGCGCTAAGGGATACGAGGCCCGGCCCGTTTACAGATACCCAGTTTTGTCCGGGTGGCCGACCTCGTGAATAGCGCATCGCACCCAAGCTGAAAAATTAAGGGAGAACCACATGAGTGAGAAGACCAAGTCTACGATTGAGCGCCTCGAAGAAGAGGGCGAACTCGCAGCCGACTACCTGGAAGAGCTGCTGGATATCGCTGACCTTGATGGCGACATTGAGATCGACGTTGAGAATGATCGCGCAAGCGTCGAGATCATCTCCGAAGAGTCCGCTACACTCGAACGCCTGGTTGGTGAAGACGGCGAGGTCCTCGACGCACTTCAGGAACTGACCCGTCTGGCAGTTCAGACCGAAACCGGTGAACGTTCGCGCCTGATGCTCGACATTGCTGGCTTCCGCGCCGACCGCAAGGCCGAACTGCAGGATATCGCGATGGAAGCAATCGCACGTCTGCGCGCCACCGGCGTCGCTCAGAAGCTTGACCCGATGAACCCCTTCGAGCGCAAGGTCTGCCACGACGTTGTCGCCACCGAGGGCCTGCGTTCCGAGTCCGAGGGTTCCGAACCCCACCGTTGTGTTGTCATCCTTCCCGCCGATGAATCCGACCAGATTGAAGAGAGCGACGCCGAGTGAGCGAACTCGACATTTCAGCTGATCAGGGCGAGTTTCATGACCCGCTGAAGCGCAAGGTTGGCGATCCATTTATCCCGGAACAGCCCACCGATGAGGTACGCGAATTCTTCGGACCGGCTTTTTCTGACGTCGAAGAATACGTCCACATGCTCGAAGAAGAAGGCGAAATTCGAGGACTTGTCGGTCCGCGTGAGATGCCTCGACTCTGGTCGCGCCACGCTGTCAATGCAGCAGCTGTTCTCGACTTCCTTCCCCGCTCGGGGCAGATTCTCGACATCGGTTCGGGCGCGGGACTTCCCGGTATCATCATCGCGATCTGCCGTCCTGAATTGGATGTCCACCTTGCTGAACCCATGCAACGTCGTTGCGAGTGGTTGAGCGATGTCATTGACCACCTAGCATTGGACAATGTCACTCTGCACCAGGTGCGTGCCGAAGAACTGCGTGGCAAAGGCCAGGCTGACGTGATCACCGCACGCGCGGTCGCCAATATGTCGAAACTGATCCGCATGACAACGAAGCTCATTGCTCCGGGTGGATCACTGGTCGCTTTGAAGGGGCGCCGTGCACCCATCGAAATTGATGAGGCAGCCAAGGAATTGAAGAGCCATCATCTGCGCGCTCAAATCCACGAGGTTCCTTCCATCATGGAAGAAGAATCTACATACGTGGTTGTCTGCAAGCGTCAGAAGTAGGCTCTGGGTGTGGCACCGTCGTTAACGCTGTGAGGCTTTGGCTCTCGACACGTGGGCTGTGGCGCCTAGCGTCTGTCGTTCAATTTACCTATGGTCGCCCGTAGACTTTCATAGGGTGTTCGCCTAGAACTCGTTCTAGGGCACGCATCCGTTGATAGCAGTTTCAAGAGAGGATCTCAGATGAGTTCAGGTAAGCGGAGTGATACTCCCCTGCTTTCTCAGATCGAACAGAATATGCACGATCGTAAGATCCTGGATGCTGCTACCTTCGGTCGCCCCTCGAAGACTCGCGTCATCGCTGTCGCTAATCAAAAGGGTGGCGTTGGAAAGACAACATCTGCCGTTAACATTGCTGCCAGTCTTGCATTGGGTGGCCTGTCGGTTGTCGTCATCGATGCCGATGCTCAGGGCAATGCATCAAGTGCGCTCGGCATTGAACACCCCGCAGGAACACCGTCTACGTACGACGTTCTGATTGGTGGCACTCCCCTGGCCGAGGTCCTTCAGCCGTGCCCTGATATTGAAGGGCTTTTAGTGTGCCCGGCGACGATTGATTTGTCAGGTGCAGAGATCGAACTGGTTGATTTACCGTCCCGCGAATTTCGCCTAGCCGACGCGGTTAAGCATTTCCTTGCAACGTCGCGCGATGTTGATGTCGTCTTGATCGACTGTCCCCCGTCGCTCGGTCTTGTCACCCTGAATGTCATGGTTGCCGCCCACGAGGTCATGATTCCGATTCAGACCGAGTATTACGCTCTTGAAGGACTCTCACAACTCTGGACCACCATCGACCGCATTGCCTCTGACCTGAATCCGAAGCTCCACGTTTCCACGATGCTTCTGACAATGATGGATAAGCGAACGCGACTCAGCGAAGAGGTTGAAGCTGAGGTTCGTACCCACTTCCCCGCTTTGACGTTGCAGACGGTTATCCCCCGCTCCGTTCGTATTTCCGAGGCTCCTTCATACGGTCAGACCGTCGTTACCTACGACCCGCGTAACACCGGTGCACTTGCGTATCGCAAGGCCGCTTTGGAGCTCAGTTTGCGTCTTGCTCAGCAGAGCTAACCGGGGGTTTTTGGGGTAGTTTTTTGTTTACCTGCCCCATTTCGACGTGGTCAAATAGCCTTTGACCTGCGATAATAATAGTTGTTCTATGTGTGCCGGATGTTGGCCTTAGAGGTTGTTTCACGCGAAACAATCACGTTGCAATGTGCATCGTTGTGCACTTCTGGATGCCTCTGCTTCCAATGTTTCACGTGAAACATTGACGATGATTACCTGTTCTCTGCGTGTACGAAGAACGCTATTCATAGCTAACAAATACTCACTGAAGCTTTCCACAACCCCGTGCTGCGAGATATGCGCATCGATGTTTCACGTGAAACAATGAAACATAAACTCGTCACGGAGGTTAATGATGGCAGATAAGAAGTCGACCACAGGTGGCCGTCACTCAGCATTGGGTAAGGGGCTCGGTGCTTTGATTCCAAATCAGATTGATACTCAATCGACCGAGTCGTCATCCCCCAGTGTTCCATCAAATCCTCTCGATGTGTTCTTCCCCGCCCGTCCGGCTGGTCAAGCTCCTTCAGCGTCACGTAAACGCGGAGGTTCAGCAGCGTCTCTTCTGAATCCGAAGACAACAAAGTCCGCTTCAAAGACGACGAAAAAAGCGTCTTCACGGATTAAAAAGGTTGAGGCGTCCACGTCTGTTTCGCCAGCAGAAAGCCTTGAGGAAAACGTAAAAACGCGTTCGAGTGCCACGAAAGCGCGTTCAACTCAGTCGAAATCGGAGCCGCGTAGACTGTCCCCCATTGCCGATGCTTTCGATAAACACAGTGCTCAGGAATCGAATCAGCAGCTGGATCAGCATGATTTGTCGTCTGATGAAGCGAATGTTTCACGTGAAACATTGGATAACCTCGTTCCGGTTCCAGGTGCAACATTCGCCGAAATTCCGCACGATCTAATCGTTCCGAATACCAGGCAACCTCGTGAAGTTTTCGATGAAGATGATCTTGCCGAACTTCGCGACTCGATTCGTGAGGTCGGTGTTCTTCAGCCGATCGTTGTGCGTCCGATTAACTTTGACGCTCCGATGACTGAGCGAATGCAGGAGTTTCTTGCAGAGAAGCCGAATGCTCGTTTCGAACTCATCATGGGTGAAAGGCGTCTTCGTGCGTCCGAGCTAGCTGGTCTTGAGGCAGTTCCGGCAATTATTCGCCAGACGGAAGACTCCGATCTTCTGCGCGATGCGCTCTTGGAAAACCTTCATCGTGCGCAGTTGAACCCGCTGGAAGAAGCATCTGCATACCAGCAGCTGATGGCCGACTTCGGCACAACTCAGGAAGAGCTTTCGAAGAGAATCGCACGGTCTCGCCCGCAAATTGCGAACACAATGCGACTGTTGAAACTACCCCCATCGGTTCAAAGCAAGGTTGCCGCGCAGACTATTTCTGCTGGTCATGCGCGTGCATTGCTCGCATTGAATAGCCCTGAAGAGATGGAATCTCTTGCTCAACGTATTATTGCTGAGGGCCTTTCGGTGCGCACAACTGAAGAATTGATTCGCTTGGGACGGGTAAAAGCTCAGACGGGTCCTACACGCAGGCGCGAAAAGATTGTGTCTGCTCTTGGGCAGGCGGTGATTAGCTCTTTGTCAGATGTCTATGAGACTCGGGTAACGATCACGGAAGGCGCTCGTAAAGGCAAGATCGTGATTGAGTTTGCTGGAGAAGAAGATCTCCAACGTATCGCGGACCTGATCGCGGAACAGAAGCGGTAACGTTTCTGGCGTTGTCCTGCTTGGAATACGCTCTCTTCGGGTCGTCGTTGCCTGGATCGGTAGTGCACACCATTCCGTAAAGTATGCATAATCGCCTCCTCTCAAACCCTGTAATGAGCCGTGCTTTCGGTTCAATTGCGCGGTTTCTGACGGGTGTTCACTATGTGGCGTGTCTTTCGACACGAAAGTGGTTAATCGGAAGTCAATCGGAAACAATAGAGACACCATCACGAGCACTAGGGGGTCGCATGTCGCAACAGCAGACACCACATGTCGCCCTATTTGACGTTGGTGGAGTACTGGTTGAATCTCATCCCGAGCCTCAGCGTGTGGCCGAGATCCTCGGACAGACCGACGATGCTTTCGTTTCCCTTGTTGACCAAGCAATGTGGGCACACCGTGCCAGCTATGACGAGGGGTGTTCGGATCGTGAATTCTGGGATCGCGTAGCAGGCGACTGCGGTGCACCACGGATCACCGATGATCAGATTGCTCAGTTGGTTGCGTACGATTCGATTCGAATGCACGACGCCGTCGAACCGGCCGTTCAGATTATTCGTGAACTGGAAGAAAACGGCATCGTCCTAGGCATTCTTTCAAACGCGCCTTTCGCTATTGCTGAAGAAATCCGCGTCACTGCATGGGCACAGCACTTTGATGACTTCGTATTCTCTTGCGAGGTTGGTTCCGCGAAGCCTCATCGCTCGATCTACCGTGAAGCTATCGAACGTTTTGACGTGGACGCTGAAGATGCTGTTTTCATCGACGACCGCAAGAAGAACGTTCGTGCCGCGGAGCTTCTGGGAATGAAGGGCCTGCTCTGGGAAAATGCATCCCAGGCGCGTGCGGATCTTCATGCTCTGGGGATGCTGAAGTAATCTTCAATTTGTTGCGAAATTCCAATGCTTAGCGTCGGTTGAATCGAACTTTTCCCAATTCTTCACGAGCATTTCTGTTGATGAGCACGTCATTGTTTCACGTGAAACATCATCACATACTCCAGTGACCGGACCGCACATTGCGATGCGCAATCCGGCCACTGTTTTAAGTGAAACCCTATTCGGTCTGGCCGGCCTCGTCGTCATAGGAAGCGGAAGGGTCGACCTTGTCTTCGATGATCCGAACATGACGGCCAGTGGCAACGAACTCAACGATGCGCGTGCACAGTTCAGCGAAGGAACCGTCAGCGTTGGCGGCCTGGGGGAGTAGCGACGTATCCGTCATACCCGGCGTGACATTAGCATCGATGAACCAGCAGGTGCCTTCATCATCGACAACGAAGTCGATACGTGACAGGTCGCGTAGACCGAGGATCGTGTGTGCCTCGACGGCTGCTTGGCGTAGAACATCGAGCTGTTCCTCGGTGAAGCGGGCGGGCACAAAGTACTCGGTTTCGTCCGTTGTGTAACGCGCTGCGTAGTCGTAGCGACCACCATCGGTCGAAATCTCAACCGGAGGGAGAGCCACCGGACCGTTTTCCAGATCGACAACGGAAACTGCGATGTCACGGCCCTTGATGAGTTCCTCGACCATGATGTGCTCACCGTAGGCGAAGGCATCGACCATCGCGCTACGGAGTTCGCCAGGGTCATGAACTGCGGAGAGGCCAAGAGCAGAACCGCCGTCGGTCGGCTTGATGATGACGGGGAACTGAGTCTGTGACTCGATAGCATCGAGAACCTGGGAGGTGCCGATTTGGCGGAAGAGGATCTGGGGAAGTGAAACCCAGCCGGGTGTTACCAAGCCAGCCGAACCGAGCAAGGACTTAGCTGTCGGCTTATTCGACGCGAGCATCGCCTGCACGGATGAGGAGCCGACGAAGGGGATGCCGATTGCCTCGAGCAAAGTCTGTAAAGAACCGTCTTCGCCGATGGAGCCGTGGACGACGGGCCAGATGACGTCGGGTGCGAACTCGTCAATGACGCTGGTCAGCTGGTGATCAACGTCGGCAACGTGCACGGTATAGCCGGCCTGGGTAAGGATGTTTGCGACTCGGCGTCCAGAGCGAACCGAGACGTCGCGCTCATGTGTGAGGCCGCCAGCAATGATGAGGACCTTTAATGCCACGGGATTACTCCTTAGTAATAGTGGTATGCCGATGTGTGGATGCGCGACGATGCGCCGAAGTATTTATGCAGGTCAGAGTGTGTTTGGTGCGGGTGCTACACCTGGGCCAACGTCATCGATGTTCCGACGGTGGAAGCCGGCACCGAACATGTCGACCAGTTCCTTCTCTGCGTTCACGACGGTGGCAAGTCGCCTGACGCCCTCGCGAATACGCTCGGGAGTCGGGTAGCAGAAGGAGAGGCGCATGTGGTCGGCGCCTTCGCCGTTGTAGTAGAACGCGGTGCCGGACACGTAGGCAACCTGGGCGCGAACTGCGCGAGGGAGCATGGACTTAGCGTCGAGGCCCTCGGGGAGTGTGACCCATGTGTAGAAGCCGCCGTCGGGATGGGTCCACTCGCAGTCTGGCATGAATTCCTCGAGGGCGTCCATCATGGCCTGGCAACGTTCGGCGTACATGGCGCGGAACGTCTTGACCTGTGAATACCAGTCGTAGCTGGACAGGTAGTCGGCGATAGCCATCTGGCCGATCATCGAGGGGGAGAGGATCGCGGATTCGGATGCGAGAACCAGCTTGTCGCGGATGGCGTGTGGTGCGTAGGCCCAGCCGATGCGGAAGCCCGGGGCGAACATCTTCGAGAAGGAGCCGAGGTAGACGACGCCTTCGGGGGAGAAGCTCTTCAGTGCCGGCATGGGGTCGGAGTGGAAGCCGAGCAGACCGTAGGGGTTGTCTTCCATGATGAGGACGCCTTCGCGCATGCAGATCTCGGTGATTTGCGGGCGACGTTCCAGCGACAGGGTGACACCCATCGGGTTGTGGAAGTTCGGGATGGTGTAGAGCATCTTGATGGTGCGACCTGATGCGCGGACCTCGCGGATGACGCGTTCTAGTTCGGTCGGGATGATGCCCTTGTCGTCCATGGGGACGTGCGCGATATCGGCCTGACGGGCACGGAACACGCCAAGTGCACCAACGTACGATGGTGCTTCACACAGAATGACGTCGCCCGGATCGATGAAGAGTTCAGTCATCAGGTCGAGAGCCTGTTGCGACCCGGTGGTGATGACAACGTCGTCGGGATCAGCGCCGACGATTCCGTCGTAGCTCATGACTTCGGTGATGCGCTCGCGCAGAACTTCCCAGCCTTGACCCGAGCCGTACTGCATGGCCTGGGCACCGTGCGCTGAGATCAGGCGCTTCGCTGATTCAGCGAGCTGGTCGAGGGGGAGGTCCTTCAGGTTCGGCATGCCACCGGCAAGGGAGACAACTTCGGGTCGTGAGACGACGGAGAACAGTGCGCGAATCTCGGAAGCTCGCAGGTTGTGAGCTCGCTCTGCGTAGGCGTTAAACCACGGGTCGAGTCGGTTTCCCTGCTGATTGCTGTCCGGATTCTGCGCTTGCGTGCTCACTGGACCTTCCTTCTCTTGGTTTGGTTGCTCATCGCGTGGATGCGGTGAGCCAGCGTTGTATGGTCGTGACCGAGGCAACACTGGTTCTTAGTCTGCCACTATTGAGTGCCCATAGTGAATAGGGCGGGCGGTTATGGACAAACGGGGGAGTGAAGCGTCGCTTAGAAGCTAAGCGCCACGAGTACCAAGGGTAATCATCAAGGATGAGGGGTACGAGGCCGCGTCCACCAATGAGGCGCACAGCTTCAGCAGGCGCGGGCAGCCTCGTTCTTCTTTTCTGCTGAAGGTGAGCACGACGAAGCGGATTTCATAACGAAATGATTCCGACGAAGAACAACACGACAAGTGGATGACAGAACGCAAACGTTTGCGCTAGGATCATTTCATCCAGCGTTAAACGTGGGCATCGTCGCCCATAAATACGCTCTTAACCCCTCAACCTCTTTACCAAGGTGGTTCCATGAGCATCGCAGTCATCGGTTCGAACAACACTGATCTGATCACGTACATCACCCGCATGCCCGTCGAAGGCGAAACCATCGAAGCCCTCGACTTCGAGATCGGGTTCGGCGGAAAAGGATCAAACCAAGCAATCGCAGCCGCAAAACTCGGCACCAAAGTCACGATGGTGACCTGCGTTGGTGACGATGCGTTCGGTGAGACCTACCTGCAGAACTACCGAAACAACGACATCGACACCTCGTTTGTGAAGCAGGTTCACGGAACATCCGGCGTTGCCCCGATCTTCGTTGACCAGGAATCACATAACTCCATCATCATCGTCAAGGGTGCGAACAAAGGTCTGACCCCGGAGGACCTTGAAGAGGCCGCCGACGCGATCAGTGAATGCTCACTGATTGTTCTTCAGCTGGAAATCGCGTTCGAAACCGTGAAGGCTGCAATCGCTCTGGGTAACCGTCTTGGTATTCCGGTTCTTCTTAACCCCGCGCCCGCAACGAAGGAACTCGACTTGGCGCTCGCGGCGAAGTGCCAGTACGTCATGCCCAACGAGACAGAGCTCGAGCTACTGACCGGACTGCCGACGTCCACCGACGATGAGGTTCGTGTTGCAGCGCAAGTCCTTTTGGATGCCGGATGCACAAACGTCATCGTCACGCTCGGGTCTCGAGGAGTCTGGTGGCTCTCCGCTGACGGGGGAGACGTTCGCTTGGAGCAATTCCCGGCGAAGGCGATTGACACAACCGGCGCGGGCGATGCCTTCATTGGGTGTTTCTCGCACTGTTTGTCTGAGGGGCTCAACGAAGCCGAAGCTCTGGAACTGGCAAACGCATACGCGGCACTGTCGGTGACGGGTCGCGGTACTCAGAAATCCTACCGTGATGCGCAAGAGTTCTCTGCCTGGCTTTCCGAGGTCGGATCTAACCTAGCAACATCGCGGGTATTTGGGCTTTGATAACGATTGCACAACATCATGCGAAGAAGGTTGCTTCGTGTGTGCTGTGCAATATACCATCGAGCATGTTCGTACGAACGATCAGATGGATAGCTGTCTATTTGGTCGATCATTCGCGCATGACATACCGCTAATGATGGCGGTGTGATGCAACGAAATGATCCACGCACCTCGTGTGCAACGATCCTCATCAATGTGGATGTGAATCTCAAGGAGTCAACATGAAGTCTCGTATTGTAGCCGCTAGTGCAATCGTTCTCACTTCAGCACTTGCACTTGCAGCGTGCTCCGGTGGTGCGGGTGATACTGCAGCCTCCGGCGCAGCAAGCGGATCGGGTGACGGCGACTACACGATCGCCATCGTTCCTAAGGACGCCACCAACCCGTGGTTCGTCCGTATGGAGACCGGCGTTCAGAAGTACGCAGCCGACACAGGCATGAACGTGTTCCAGAAGGGCCCATCGGAAACTGACGCCACCATGCAGGCGCAGGTCATCCAGGACCTCATTGCGCAGGGCGTTGACGCAATCGGCGTCGTTCCGGTTGATCCGGGCGCAATTGAGCCCGCCCTCAAGGAAGCAAGGGATGCAGGCATCGTTGTTGTGACACACGAAGGTGCGTCGCAGGAAAACACGATGTATGACATCGAAGCCTTCAACAACGCCAAGTACGGCGCATTCATCATGGACAACCTTGCGCAAGCCATGGGCGAAGAAGGCACCTACACCACGATGGTCGGCCACGTGACGAACGCTTCCCACAACGAATGGGCTGACGGTGCAGTTGCACGTCAGAAGGAGGCCTACCCGAACATGACCCTGCTCGAGGCAGAACCTCGTGTTGAGTCTCAAGACAACGGCGAAACCGCCTACCAGGTCGCCAAGGAAGTTCTCAAGAAGTACCCCGAGATTAAGGGCATCCTGGGCACCTCCTCGTTCGACGCTCCCGGCGTTGCACGTGCAATTGACGAACTTGGCCTGAAGGACAAGGTCTTCACCGCAGGTACCGGCATGCCGGCAGCCAACAAGGAAATCCTCGATAAGGGCCTCGTTGCAGCACTGACCCTGTGGGATCCGGCAGATGCTGGCTACGCAATGGCAGCACTCGCCACCAAGATCCTGAACGGTGAAAAGATCACTGACGGTGTCAACCTAGGCGTCAAGGGCTATGAAGAGATGCACTTCTCCGAGGGTTCCGACAAGGTTCTGGAAGGCAACGGCTGGATCCAGATCACCAAGGACAACGTCGATAGCTTCGGCTTCTGATAGCTCCTCGGCATCGGTGCTGAGCTTCTTTGCTCAGCACCGATGCTGTTGAAGCACTGAAATCGCGATCGCGTATCTCTATGCGCTAAATGCGGGCTGGAAGGAATCGATTTATGACAACGCCGCTTATTTCAGTGAAGAACATCAACAAGTCTTTTGCTGGTGTGCACGCTCTTCACGACATCAATCTTGACATCGCTCCCGGTGAAATCCACTGTCTTGCCGGCGAGAATGGCTGCGGAAAATCAACGCTTATTAAAGTGATTTCTGGTGTCCACGAGCCCGACTCGGGAACCATCGAAATTAACGGAAAATCTTGGACCAAGATGACGCCGCTCGAAGCGATCGACGCGGGCGTCCAGGTTATCTATCAGGACTTCTCCGTCTTCCCGAACCTGTCGGTTATGGAAAACCTTGCTATGACGACGGAGGTCGCAGCCGGACGAAAGCTCGTTAATTGGAAGCGATTGAGGAAGATCGCTGAAGAAGCAGTTGCCAAGATCGGTTTCAATGTCGACCTTGATGCGCGCGTCGGCGACCTTTCGGTTGCTGACAAGCAGCTGGTCGCGATCTGCCGTGCACTCATGTCAGACGCCAAGCTCATCATCATGGACGAGCCCACAACGGCACTGACGAAGAACGAGGTCAACGCCCTCTTCAAGATCATCTCCGATCTGAAAGCACGCGGTATTGCGATCCTCTTCGTTTCGCACAAGCTCGAAGAAGTTTTCGAAATCTCCGAACGTTTCACGATCCTGCGCTCCGGCGAAAAGGTCATCACCTGCGACTCATCCGAACTTGACCGTCACAAGTTCGCTAAGTACATGACGGGCAAGGAATTCGACGAAACTCGCTTCGAAGCATCAACCTTGACCGAAAACCCCGTCCTTGAGGTCAAGGATCTGGGCTCAGAAGGGGCTTTCGAAGGCGTGAACTTCTCGCTCCATGGTGGCGAAATCCTGGGTATTACGGGTCTGCTCGGCTCTGGCCGTACCGAACTCGCTCTTGCGCTGTTCGGAGCCCTGCCCACGAATGCCGGATCGATCGCCATCAACGGCAAGACCGTCACCCTGAAGTCCATCCAAGACGCGATTGATGCCGGTATCGCACTGGTCCCCGAAGACCGACTGACAGAAGGTCTCTTCCTGTCACGCTCCATCGGCGAAAACATTGTCATCTCAGAAATGGACGAATTCGCTGGCGCACTCGGTGTTCTCGATAAGAAGCGCATCGCCGAAGAAGAGAAGCGTTGGGTCAAAGACCTCGAGGTCGCGACCCCCGATCCTGACAACGCGGTCTCCACTCTCTCCGGTGGTAATCAGCAGAAGGTCGTTCTTGCCAAGTGGCTTGCAACGAAACCGGATGTCCTGATCCTCAACGGTCCGACGGTCGGCGTTGATATCGGTTCCAAGTACACGATTCACTCCATCCTTCAGCGCCTCGCACGCGAAGGTATGGCCATCGTCATCATCTCTGACGACATCGCGGAAGTTCTGACGAACTGCTCGAAGGTCCTCATCATGCGTGCTGGCCGAATCCGTGAATCGATCGACCCCGCCCAGACATCCGAAGCCGAACTCGGCGAACTGATGTCGCGTGACGTTGCTACTCAAGGAGCGTGATGAACATGACGTCTCTTAAAACAAAGATCCTGCGAGCCAACGAATTCTGGGTTTTCCTGGTTATCGTTGCCCTCGCACTCGTCATCCAGGCACGAAGCGGTCAGTTCTTCACGGCAAACAACCTTGTTGACCTGGCAAACGCAATGGTCGTCCCCGGACTCTTCGCCGTCGCCGCCCACCTTGTTCTGGTTTCTGGTGGCATCGACGTGTCCTTCCCGGCCCTCGCATCGCTTGCCGTTTACGCAACTACGCGTTTCCTTGTCGATCAGGGATTCAACGGACCGGTCATCGTCCCCTTCCTGATGGCAATGCTCCTTGGTGCACTGCTTGGTGCCTTCAACGGTATCTTCACCTCGTGGCTGACCGTTCCCACGCTGATCATCACGCTCGGCACCTCGAACGTCTTCTCCGGTGTCATGCAGGGCGCACTGAACTCGGTGCAGATCCCGAACATTCCCGAATCCATGAAGACCTTCGGCGCTAGCTCACTGTTTACGGTGACGAACACGCAATCCGGACTCCAGTCCGCGATGCCGACCAGCTTCCTCATCTTCGTGGTTGTCCTGGCCATTGCCTACTTCATCACCCGATACACGATGTTCGGTCGTGGCATCTTCGCCATCGGTGGCGATGAATCCGCAGCAGAACGAGCAGGCTTCAAGGTCCGTCGCACCAAGTTCTGGCTCTACGTCATCGTTGGTGTCATCGCCGCACTCGCGGGCATGGTTCGTACGACCTCCATGGGTCAGATGCACCCGACCAACCTGCTTGGTATGGAAATGATGGTCATCGCGGCCGTCGTCCTTGGTGGAACCGCCATTACCGGTGGTACCGGCTCCCTGACCGGTGTCGTGCTTGGCACCCTGCTGATCGTCATCGTTCAGAACTCCATGATTCTGACCGGTATTCCCACCTTCTGGCAGGGCTTCGCGCTCGGCCTGCTGATCATCGTTGGTACCGGCGTTTCAGCAATCCAGGTTGCTCGTAGCCGCAAGCAACGAGCCTCGATTCTGTGAAAGGAGAGCGCGAAATGACTACTGAATCCGTAAAGAAGCGTTCTTTCGCACTCCCGTCCTTCATGACGAAGGATGCCTACATGACGAGGCTCGTCATCGTCTTCGCTCTGCTCCTCATCTTCTTCGCCGTGATTCGCCCGGGCCCCTTCTTCGCCCTGCGTACCTGGCAGTCGATGGCAATCCAGTTCCCTGAATTCGGTCTGATGGCTCTGGGCGTCATGCTGACCATGTTCACCGCAGGCATCGACCTCTCGGTCGTGGCAATCGCAAACGTGACATCGATTAGCGCAGCCCTTGTCCTGCGAGCAATGCTCACCGGCGATGGTGGTGGCCAAGCAGGTCTCGCCGTCGTGATCGCACTGGTTATCGCACTGCTTGTTGGCACAATTTGCGGTGCCATCAACGGCATGCTCGTCTCCATGCTGAAGATTCCACCAATCCTCGCAACACTGGGCACACTCGAACTCTTCGGTGGTGTCGCCATCATCCTGACTGAAGGTAAGCCCGTTTCAGGCGTGCCCGACGCATTCGGTTCGGTATTCGCAGCCCATCTGGGCGGTCTTGTCCCCATGCCGCTTGTCATCTTCATCATCTGCTGCGTCATCGTCGGCCTGATCCTTACCCTGACCGGCTTTGGCACCAAGATCCTGATGATCGGCACGAACGAAACCGCGGCACGTTTTGCCGGTCTGAAGATCACCAGCTTGCTGATGCGCACCTACATCCTGTCGGGCATCATGGCAGCCGTCGCAGGCATTGTCATGCTGGCGAACTACAACTCCGCGAAGGCCGACTACGGCGCAAGCTACACACTGCTGACCGTTCTGATCGTCGTCCTCGGTGGCGTGAACCCCAACGGTGGCCGTGGTCGAATTGCCGGCGTCGTCATGGCGATCCTCGTGCTGCAGGTCCTGTCTTCGGGCCTCAACATGTTCCCGAATATCTCCAATTTCTACCGACCCCTCATCTGGGGCGGCGTCCTGCTGTTCGTTATCAGCATGAATGAATTCAACGGCAAGAACCCCTTCAAGGGCCTCCTTGCGGGAAGGAAGAAGTAATGAAGACCGTACGAAGCAAGCACGTTGTCGTCGGCGCCGACTTCGCTGGTTTCCCTCTGAAGGAGGCCGTGAAGAAGCACCTTCAGGATCGTGGGTGGACCGTCACCGACATTACGCCGGACCTTGATAAGACTCCCATGTATCACAGAGTCGGTTTTGCTCTGGGTGCGAAGATCGCCGAAGGTGAATTCGAGCGAGCACTGGCATTCTGTGGCACCGGCATGGGTATCCACATCGCAGCCTCAAAGGTTCCTCACGTTCACGCAGCCGTCTGCGAATCCGTTGCGTCAGCTCGTCGCGCAGCTGCCGCAAACAGCGCAAACCTGCTGGCCATGGGCGCTTTCTACATCGCTGAACGTAAGGGTATGGCCATGGCGGATGCATTCCTCGAGTCGGAGCTTGGCAGCGGTTACGAAGATTGGGAAGGCTTCTACGCCTACCACCGCATTGGCTTTGACGAGTGCGAGAACTTCGACTACGAGGCCTATAAGGCAAACGGTTTCGAGGTTGTTAACCCGCAGTCGGCAGTGCTGGCAGACGAACCGAAGGGTCTTGCGTACTGAGCCTCAGATACGTAGATCCTGACGGTTTGAACATCGTCTGAACTGAAATCGGCGGGTCCATCATGACAGTGGTGGGCCCGCCGATTGCTGTATAGGTCAAGGTGCTACGGTGCCGCGAGGCCGGTACGAGTATGCCGATAAGGTCGCGGACGACTGTGCTCAGAAAGTGGTGTTCTAAAACTCTGGGCTTTTTAACCCTTGGGCCTGTTCAACCTCGGGATTGTGTACAGCTGCGGACCGTTTAAAATTCTGGGATCGTCGACTGTCGGATGACCAGCTCACCTTTAACCAAGATACGCTTGGGCAACTCAGAGTCCGACTCGTCAAGGAGAAGCTCTACACCCTGGCGTGCAATTTCCGGAAGAGGTTGGCGTAGCGTAGTCACTGATGGGCGCATCAGTTCGGCGAACTGAATATCGTCAAAGCCGGTGACCATGATGTCCTCGGGAATACCGAAGCCACGATGACGAAGCTCTGTAATTGCGCCGATGGCAAGAAGATCGTTCAGACACACGATCGCGTCCCAGTGATTTCCCCCGTTGATTAATGTTGAAACTGCGCTACGTGCCGATTCGACGGAATGGTTGCATTCAAGGACATCGCTGTCCGCAAGTTCCATCCCGAACTCGGGAGCAGCCCGGCGCGCTTCGGTCACACGCTTAACGGATGATAGATCAGAGCCCGTATTCGACAGCATCGCGATGCGACGTGCTCCGCGTTCCTTCAGGTGTCCTAGAACCTCGCGAACGCCGTGCGCGTCGTCAACACCAACGAATGGGATGTGAGGCAAAGAGACGGCTCTGTCGAGCTGGACGGTTGGCACCAAGGCTGCCGCGCGCTCTAGGGAGGGCGTTGAGAAAGATTCGTGACAGGGCACGATGATCAGACCGTCTACTGAACCCCCTTCGAATGAGCGAAGCTTCAAGTCTTCCGTAGTGACAGACATTTCCGCATCGGAAATGAGCAGGGAAAGGCCGCGCTGGGATAAGTGGTGCTCGACTTGAACAATGAGGTCCGTGTAGAACGGGTTGGAGATCGAAGGGACGAGCATGCCGATCTGCTTCGTTTTGGCTAGGCGAAGAGATCTGGCGACGGGGTTCACTCGGTAGCCTAGTTTGCGTGCGACCTCTCGAACGTGGTCGCGCGTTTGCGCACCGATGAGCTCGGAACCTCGTCCTAGAGCGCGTGAAGCTGTGGAAACTGAAACGCCTGCCACTTGAGCGACGTCAACAAGGCGTGGGCGGGGTTTCTCATCTCCGATCATGGATACAGATTAACCCGCACATTGAGTGAAATTGCGACACCCTGAAAGAAAACCGTGATGTTCTGCGGAGTTTGTCATGCTGTCCATGCCATGGGGTCATCGACCAAGCGCTGCAGAATTCGATATGCCGCTCCGCGCGAGTCAAGACCTTGGGAATCTCGGATTACTTCGAGTTTCGGCTGAGACCAGGCGTATTGAAGAACGCGGGTTTCGATTTCCTTTTCAGCTGCGGGCACAAGCCATTCGCTCAGTTCAGCGACAATTCCGCCGAGCAGAACCAGCGGGATGTCCGCAGAGTTGATGACGGCTGAAAGCGCTCGACCAAGGGCTGCTCCGCCTTCTTCGAGGGCTTCACGTGCTTGCTTCGAACCGTTTTCTGCCGCCTTGCGAATGTCTTCAACGGTTGCGTGGCGATCAAGTCCGGAGCGCTCAGCGAGGGCGCGCAGACCGAGGTATGCCTCGAGGCAACCGGTAGTCCCGCACGAGCAGAGGGGACCGGAAGGGTCTGCGCAGATGTGGCCGATTTCGCCGGACCACCCGTGTGCTCCGCTGAACGGACGATGGTCGACAATGATGCCGGCGCCGATGCCAACTTCGCCCGATATGTAGACGAATGACGCGGGCCCCGAGGGAACGCCGGGAAGTGGGTGTGCGACAGCGAAGGCGGCCAGGTCGGCTTCGTTGGCAACGATCGCGGGGTAGAGGTCCGATAGGGGAGCGAGCAGCTTCTCTAGGGGAATGTCGCGCCATCCCAAGTTGGGTGCGAGTGCCAGTCGGTCGGGGGATACGAGGCCTGGAAGAGCCAATCCACTGCCGAGGAAAATTGCTCCATCGGGAAGATGTTCCTCGACGAGAGCGTGTGCCATGTCGGCCAGTGAGGTCATCACTTCGACGTGATCGGAGTTCGCAAAGTCGCCTTCGATGCGATTTCGTGCAATTTCGTTGCCTCCGAGATCGATGATGACAGCGTCAAGGGCGGAAATATTGACTTCGAGCCCCAGCGCGACCGCCCTTCCTGGGGCTGGTGTGAGTCGATTGGCTGGGCGGCCTCGTCCGCCGATGGATGGTTCAAGTTCGAGAACGAGGCCCGCGTTGATGAGTTCATCGACGAGGCGCGAGATGGTAGCTCGCGTAATGCCTGTTGCTTGAGAAATGCCTGATCGGGAGATCTCTCCGGGTGCGGCAAGGATGTGTCGCAGGGCGAGGGAGAGGTTCATTGCACGCAGGCTTTCAGCCTTCACGCCCGCCATTGCGCGCTCCGATGGGCGCTGGGGTGCTCGCTGGGAAACCGACGTGTGTCGACGAATTGCTGCTGCCATGCTCTTGACTCTAGTACATTTCACACAGTATGTTTTGTTATGTAACAAAAGCGATCGTATCGATCTCTGAATCTCTGAGAGGCAACCATGTCTGAGAATCTCTGGAACATCGACAAGATCCCCTTCGTCGGAACATCGTCGCTCCGTCAGGGTCTTGGTTTCCGCTACTATGACGCCGAGCGAGTGGTCGCCGGCAAGACCATGCGCGAATGGCTGCGCTTCGGTGTTGCCTACTGGCACTCCTTCCAGGCCGAACTCGTCGATCCCTTCGGTGAGGGCACAGCGCAGCGCCCCTTCGATGGCAAGTACTCCAAGCCACTCGATCTGGCACTCGCCAAGGTCGACTACGCCTTTGACTTCTACAAGGCGCTGGGCGTTGACTACTTCTGCTTCCATGACCGCGACATCGCTCCCGAAGGCGACACCCTGCGCGAAACCAACGCAAACCTCGACAAGGTTGTCGACGCGATCGAAGCAAAGCAGAAGGAAACCGGCGTCAAGCTCCTGTGGAACACCTCTTCGCTGTTCACCAACCGCCGCTTCGTTTCCGGCGCAGCAACCTCGCCGTTCGCCGAGATCTACTCCTACGCCGGCGCACAGCTGAAGCATTCCCTGGAAATCGCCAAGCGCCTGGGCGCAGAGAACTACGTGTTCTGGGGCGGTCGCGAAGGGTACGAGAACCTGTGGAACACTGACCTCAAGCGCGAGCAGGACCACATCGCAGCAATGTTCCAGATGTGCGTTGACTACGCCAAGGAAATCGGTCTCGACGCTCAGTTCATGCTCGAGCCGAAGCCGAAGGAGCCGACGAGCCACCAGTACGATTTCGACGCAGCAACCACCATCGCCTTCCTCCAGACCTACGGCCTGCAAGATCACTTCAAGCTGAACCTCGAAGGCAACCACGCCAACCTTGCTGGACACACCTACCAGCACGAAATCCGCGTGGCACGCGAAGCTGGCATGCTCGGTTCTCTCGATGCCAACCAGGGCGACAAGCTCATCGGTTGGGACATCGACGAATTCCCGTCAGACCTCTACGAGACCACCGCAGTCATGTGGGAGGTCCTCGCAGAAGGCCAGATCGGCCCGCACGGTGGCCTGAACTTTGACGCCAAGCCGCGCCGTACCTCGTTCACCGCTGAGGACCTGTTCCGCGCCCACGTTGTTGGCATGGACTCCTACGCAGCCGGCCTGTTGGTCGCAGCCCGCATGCACGAAGAAGGACTTATCGAAGACCTCGTCTCCGAGCGCTACTCGTCCTTCGATTCGGGCATCGGTGCGACGGTCGAAGATGGCACAGCCTCCCTCGCCTCGCTGGAAGCACACTCACTCGACATTCCGCAGGCTGACCTGGTTGCAGCCACAAAGTCGGACCATCTCGAGTCTGTGAAGGCTACGATTAACAACTACATCGTCGATACTTTGGGCCGCGCCTGATCGACACTATCCTTACGGGCGGTCGCCAGCTTTTGGTGACCGCCCGTTTGGGTACTTTCGCTTCCTTCGCTTGGAAAAGTGGCATCGGTGCCACTTCGAAAAGCCCTTACTTTTGGAGCATATATGAGCACTCTTCGCCCCTACGTTGCCGGTGTTGATACGTCGACCCAGTCCTGCAAGGTCGTCATCTACGACCCCGCTACGTCCACCATCGTCCGCCAGGGCAAGGCCTCGCACCCGGATGGCACCGAAGTTGATCCCGAAAAATGGTGGGATGCCTTCGAGGAGGCCCTTGAACGTGCCGGCGGTTTGGACGATGTGGCTGCCCTGTCCGTCGGCGGTCAGCAGCACGGCATGGTCTGCCTGGATAAGGACGGCAACGTCATCCGTCCCGCCCTGCTGTGGAACGACACGCGTTCGGCTGGTGCTGCGCGCGACCTTATTCGCGAACGTGGCACCGATGACCGCGACGATGCCAGCTCTGAGGGCGCGAGCTGGTGGGCCGAGGCCACGGGTTCCGTTCCCGTCGCATCGTTGACCGTCACCAAGTTGCGTTGGCTCGCCGATAACGAGCCCGAGAATGTCGCCAAGATCGCCGCAATCTGCCTTCCGCACGATTATCTGACCTGGCGCATCATGGGCAAGCCCGCGTTGGACCAGCTGGCAACCGACCGCTCCGACGCGTCGGGCACCGGCTACATGGCACGCGAGATCCCGACGTACCGTCGCGATATTCTCGCCTCTGCGCTTCGTATCGACGAGGCCACGGCTGCCTCTATCATTCTTCCGACCATTGCTGGTCCGTGGGACGTGGTCGGTCACGGTGACCCTGAGCGTGGCTGGGGAGACATTGTCCTTGGCCCTGGCGCTGGCGATAACGCTGCTTCTGCGCTGGGCGTCGACCTGGAGCCGGGCAGTGCCCTGCTGTCTCTCGGAACCTCTGGTGTGGTCGCAGCAGTGTCGGCAACATCCGTTGCTGATCCGTCCGGTCTGGTGACGGGATTCTCCGATGCGTCGGGCAACTGGCTACCGTTGGCGTGCACCCTCAATGCGTCGCGCATTATCGACGCGATGATGAAGGTGACCGGCCTGAACTATAAAGAGTTCGACGAATACGCCCTGTCTGTCCCGGATGCCGGAGGCCTCGAGCTGATCCCCTACTTCGAAGGCGAACGCACCCCGAACCTGCCCGATGCGACGGCGGAGCTCCGCGGCATGACGTTGGCTAACTCCGACCGTGCGCACGTTGCTCGCGCCACGGTTGAAGGTCTGCTCAACCTCATGCGCTACGCGCTCGATGCCATGCGCGCGCTTGGTGTCCCGTTGAACAAGGTGCTCATTGTCGGTGGTGGCGTGAAGTCGACAGCCGTCCAGGCCCTGGCAGCAGACATGCTAGATGCCGTTGTGGAACTACCCGAGCCCGGCGAATACGTTGCTCTCGGTGCAGCGAAGCAGGCTGCGAAGGTTCTGGCTTCCCGCGCCTGATATCAGCTGGTACTTCTTTGCCCCTGGCCTTTCAGTAGGCTGGGGGCTTTGAAGTGTGGCCGGCCTCGTCAATTGGGAAGAGCTGGGATGCAGTGCGATGGCGGACTGTGCCAGCTTTCATTATTGATTACTTACAAACTGTCAAGTGCTTCAAGAGTGGGATATTAGACCTAATTTTACATAAGTAAAGGATTGGTCAAAAACCATTTTTCCTGATGGCGCAGTTTTTTGTTATCAAGTTGTAGCTTGAAAATGTTTGCAGGGTGTTGCGAATGTCTCTTTATCCAAGTATGTTTTCTTTTGTAACAAAATAACTGCTTTGTGATCCTTGATCACGAAATGCGCTAGCCCAAGGTCGCAAAGAAGCGACGATTCGCGATCTGACGTGAAGCAACGTGGAATTGAGAACGGGGGAGACAGTGAAGTTCACCAACGGATACTGGCTGAAGAAGGATGGATGGAACGTTCAGCATCCTCGTGAGATCCAAAGCATCGTCCCTGTCGGTAATGGAATTCGTGTCTTCGCGCCGACGCGTCATATTGCATTTAAAGGTGCGGAACTAGACGGAAGTCAGTTGACAATTACTCTTGAGCCAGCGGGTGAGGGAATTCTTCGCGTCCGTTTAGAGCACTTCCGTGGTTATTGTGAGTTGGCTCCCAATTTTGTCCTTGCTCCTCTCGAAGGTAACGGAACCGTTGCCATTGATTCAGCGAAGAAGAGTGCTGTTGTTTCGTCTGGCTTACTGCGGGCAGAAATTGGCGGTGAAGACCATTTCGAGCTCCGTTTCTATGATGGAGATCGTGAGATTACGTCATCGATACTGAAATCGATGGGAATTGCTATATCCCCTGAGGGTGAGAAGTTCATTCATGAACAGTTAGTCATCCAACCAGGCGAATCAATTTTTGGTCTTGGTGAACATTTTGGGCCTGTCGTAAAAAATGGGCAGGTTATTGATATGTGGAATGCGGACGGTGGAACCGCTTCTGAACAGGCCTATAAGAATGTACCTTTCTATTTTTCCGATCGTGGCTATGGTGTTTTTGTTAACCACCCCGAAAAGGTCTCTTACGAAATTGGATCCGAAGTTAACACGCGTGTTCAGTTTTCTGTCCCAGGTAACGTGCTTGAGTACTTTGTTATTGCTGGACCGACGCCGAAGGATGTTCTTCGACGATACACATTGATGACGGGACGTGCTCCACAGGTCCCTGCATGGAGCTACGGACTTTGGCTTTCGACGTCCTTCAAGACAGACTATTCGGAAGAAACAGTTAACGGTTTACTGGATCAGATGGAAGAACGTGGAATACCAATGAGCGTTCTTCACTTTGACTGCTACTGGATGCGCCCCAGTCATTGGTGTGATTTCGTCTGGGATCCTGAACTTTTCACTCATCCTGAAGAGATGCTTGCGCGTTACCACAACCGTGGTATCAAAATTTGCGTTTGGATCAACCCATACATCGCACAGCAGTCTCACCTCTTTGAAGAGGGGAAAGAACAAGGCTATCTTCTTCATGCACTTGATGGTTCTGTAAGACAGTGGGACCACTGGCAATCTGGAATGGGATGGGTTGACTTTACAAACCCTGAAGCGACCATGTGGTACAAGAATGAGCTGAAGAAGCTACTGCGTCAGGGCGTTGATTGCTTTAAGACGGATTTCGGTGAACGGGTACCTACTGACGTCATCTGGTTTGACGGCTCCGATCCGCAACGGATGCACAATTACTACACGTACCTATACAACCAGGCAGTGTATGAAGCAATTGCTGAAGAACGTGGCGAAGAAGAGGCAATCGTTTTTGCCCGGAGTGGAACCGCGGGATCGCAGTCATTCCCAGTTCATTGGGGTGGCGATTCCGAGCCGACATTTGTGTCGATGGGTGAAACTCTGAGAGGTGGCTTGTCTCTCGGGATGTCTGGTTTCGGATACTGGAGTCACGATATGGGCGGTTTCGAAGGCAAGCCGAATCCGAAAGTCTTCATCCGATGGTTCCCGTTTGGAATGTTCTCTTCGCATTCACGATTGCACGGTTCAGATTCGTACCGGACACCGTGGATCTACGGCGATGAAGCAGTTAGAACGGCGCAACGTTTCGTTGCTCTAAAGAATCGCTTGATGCCTTATGTGCTTCAGGTTGCTCGTGAAGTTACTTCTGACGGAATTCCTGTCATGAGGCACATGATTCTCGAACATCCGAAGGATCGCACATCAGCCCATGTTGATACCCAATACTATTTCGGATCCAAGATGATTGTTGCGCCCGTTTTCTCTGAATCAGACGAGGTTGAATACTATCTGCCGACGGATGGTTGGACGAACCTTCTCGACGGTTCACGTCGTGAGCGTGCCGGATGGTACTCAGAAACACACGCCTTGGATTCGCTTCCGATCATGATTCCCGACGGGACGGTGCTTCCGCTGGGTGAGCACTCAGAACAGACCGTCTACAACTGGGCAGACAACGTATGTCTGTATTTGTTCGGGCTGGTTCCAGGCGAACAAACGGTAACTGTTCCATCGTCAGAGAGCGATGTTACGTTCAACGTCACTGTTACAGAATCGAAGGTCACTATTACTTCTGATTCCGCTTTTCCTTGGTCCGTTCAGGTAGTTGCGCCACTCAAGAACATTGAGATCGCAACCGGCTCTCAGGAACCCATGCTTTTCCCTGACCTTGCGTCGGGAGAACGCATCATCGCCGATGCGAACGCTGTTGAGTTCACCTATTCGTTTATCGCGACGAAGTGAATTGATCAGAAACCACAACACAGAGAGATGAGATTTCAAAGGAGAGACGACATGTCGATGTCACGTCACATGCGAAAGAATGTAGCCGTCGTCAGCGCGCTGACTCTGGCGGGAGCACTCGCAGCATGTTCAACAGGTTCGGGAGATTCTGCCACAAGTGGTTCGAGCGATGCTAGCGGTGACCAGGTTACGATTGAAGTCTGGGACTACGAAGGTCAGGGCGTATCCAATGACGCAATGAACGCTGCAGTTGCAGCATTCGAAGCAGCAAATCCGGGCATTAAGGTCAATCGCACCTCGTTCGCATTTGGTGACCTGTCAAAGTCAATTGTCCAAGGTGGCGTTGGTGGCGAGGTCCCAGATGTCGCGATTATCGATACCGTTGACAATCAGAATTTTGCTTCCCTTGGTCTGCTTGCGGACATCACTGATGCCACTGCAGATATGAAGGACGAATTCTTTGAAGGTCCTTGGAACTCTACTCAGCTTGATGGCAAGACTTATGGTCTGCCGATGAATTCGAATAACCTTGCTCTCTTCTACAACAAGACGATGTTTGAAGCTGCAGGAATCACTGCTGCTCCGACCACCTGGGATGAACTGGCGACCACGGCTAAGGCTCTGGCTACCGACGGCAAGGCTGGCCTTGCACTTTCTGCTGTGAAGAACGAACAAGGAACCTTCCAAGTTCTTCCATTCGTTTGGCAGACCGGTGGCGACGTTGAGAACTATGACGTTGCTGGTGCCGAGGCGTTGACTTATCTGAAGGGTCTCATTGACTCTGGTGCAGTGAGCTCGGCTGTTGCTAACTACACGCAGGAAGATGCACGTACCCAATTCACTACCAGCCAAACTGCAATGATGGTGAATGGTCCGTGGGAAATATCCAACCTTGCTGATGTTGACTTCGAGTGGGGTGTTGCTCCTCTGCCGGTTGGTAAGGAAGCAGCAACCGGTATGGGCGGTGAAAACATCGTCCTATTCCAAGAAGCAAAGAACGCTGAAGCTGGTCTGAAGTTCGTCGAGTTCATGGCTTCTCATGATGGTGTTCAGACCTTCTGTGACGTTTCGGGTCAGCTTTCTCCGCGCCCCGACCTTGCTGGAAAGCTCAAGCTTTCATCCGATCCGAAGATGCAGGTCTTCGAGAAGCAGATGGAGATCACCCACGCGCGTGCCTACGGTGCTGAGTATGCAAAAATCTCTGAGGCAATCCAGCTGTCCATTCAGGAAGCTTTGACGGGCGCTAAGACCCCGGATGCTGCGGCAAAGGATGCATTCACTACGATCCAGCCACTGTTGCCGACTGAGTGAAATCATGACAACAACGCTCAGCACTGATGCTGAGCGGCATGAGAAGCCGAGGCGACGCAAGCGTTCTCAGAACGAGATTCGCACTCGCCGTCTCGGTCTTCTCTTGGCTGCTCCTGCAATCGTTTATGTACTGGTTTTCCTCGCGTTTCCACTGCTCTATAACTTGTTTTTGAGTGTTACGGACGCCAACGGGGCGAACCTGATTTCTCAGACGTTCTCATTTAACAGTTTTGAGAATTACTCTGCCGTTATCAATGACCCGGCTTTTTGGAATGCGCTGAAACTGTCCGTCATCTTCACGGTGTCGTGTCTCTTCTTCCAGTACACGATCGGTTTCGCTTTGGCGTTGTTCTTCCGCCGTCCGTTCCCGGGCAATGGAATTATCCGTGCTCTTCTGCTTGTGGGATGGATTCTGCCCCCTGTTGTTACAGGCACCATTTTCAAGTGGATCTTTGACTCGGATTACGGTGTTCTCAACTACTTCTTATTATCCATGGGGATCATCGATGAACCAGTGAAATGGTTGACTGTCGGGTCAACTGCGATGTTCGCTGTCGTTGTTGCCAACCTATGGATCGGCATCCCGTTCAATATGCTTCTGCTTCTTTCGGGATTGCATACGATTGACGATGGTCTGTACGAAGCTGCTGCGGTGGATGGTGCCAGCAAGTGGCGTCAGTTTGTTTCAATTACCTTCCCCTTGATGCAACCAGTTTCAATCTCTGTTTTGTTGCTTGGTGTGATTAACACATACAAGGTCTTTGACCTTATCTACACCATGACAAAGGGCGGTCCTGTTGATTCAACGACGACGTTGCCGATCTACTCTTACCTCGAGACATTTAAGATCTTTGAATTCGGAAACGGTGCGGCTGCTTCTGCGTTGACGTTGCTTCTTCCACTGGCTCTGTCCTGGTTCTATGTGAAGAGCTTGAATGAGGAGGATCTCAAGTGAGTTTTGTGAATAAGAGGTTTCGTCGCGCCCAAGTCTTGAAGTCAGTATGCGGTTGGCTGATTGCAATTGTCTATCTTTTCCCGGTGTATTGGATGATCAATACAGCATTGAAGACTGGACAAGAGATGTTCCAGAATCCGCCGACGATGTATCCCCACAATCTGTATCTTGGTTCGTTTCAGTCCGTGTTTTCTGGTCAGTACGGCATCGGAACAGCGTTTGTTAACTCACTGATAATTTCAGTGTCTGTGTTGGCTCTGACGTTGCTGATTGCAGTTCCTCTTTCTTACGCAGTGGCTCGAATGCGCGGTGTGATTACAACCTCGATGATGGTCATGCTGACGGTGGTTCAGTTGCTTCCTGCTATTGCAATCTCGATTCCGATGTTCGTGATGTTCCGTCAGGTTGAACTGAATAACACGTTTTACTCGATTGTGCTTGCTGATATTTCTGTGACGCTACCGTTTGCAGTGATCTTGTTGCGCCCTTACTTTAAGCAGTTCCCGTATGAGGTTGAGGAGGCAGCCAAGCTTGATGGTCTGAGCACTATCCAGACGATCGTCCGGATTATCATTCCTACGATTCGACCGGGCATCATCATGATTTCGTCTTTTGCTTTCCTTATGGCGTGGGGTGAATTCACATTTGCCTTGACACTCTCGACGAAGCAGGAGATTCAGCCGTTAACGGTTGCGTTGAATCGAATCATTGGTCAATATGGTACGAACTGGAATGATTTGATGGCAGTAGCCACAATCATTGCTTTACCTGTTCTGATTCTGTTCATTCTGTTGCAACGCTACATCGTTGCGGGTCTTGCGGGTGGTGCAACCAAGGGCTGACAGAGCGCGAGGTGTAACTCCCTCGATTGTCTATATAGTGCGAGGCTTCAAGTGGTTGCTTGAAGCCTCGCGCTTTTGCTTGTGTTGGATCAAATGCAGGTCGGATATCTGCTAAACAGGTATGAGGAATCGTTTTACCCCATTGCCGGCGTTTGCCAAAGATGGCACGCTACGGGGGGATTGCACACGCAGGAGTACGCATGTCGACCTTCTTCGACCTTGATCGGGACCAACTGGAAACTTATCGCCCCGATAGTTTCGAGCCCGCAGACTTCGATGAATTTTGGGCGACGACTCTTGAAGAGAATCCTTTCGACCCGAGGTCTGTGCAGATCGAAGAGGTCACCGATCTGGTGGTGAAGACTCACCGAGTCTTCGACGTGACCTTCGGCGGGTACGCGGGCGATCCGATCAAGGCGTGGCTGACAATTCCTGCAACGGCTCAGCCCGGCGAAGAATTGCCCACCATTGTCGAGTTCCGCGGATACGGCGGTGGACGAGGCCTCCCGTACGAGCACCTCGGCTGGGCGGGTGCGGGCTTTGCGCACCTGGTTATGGACAACCGTGGCCAAGGCGGAAACTGGGGGACAGGGGCGGACACCATCGATCCGCATCCCCTGGGCGTTGGTCAGTTCGGACTCATGACACGTGGAATCGAAGACCCTCACGACTACTACTTCCGTCGGATCTATATCGACGCGCACCACGCGGTTGAGGCTACTGCGCACCTTCCGCACTGCGACGAGAAGCGGATCATTGTCACCGGGCAAAGTCAGGGTGGCACGCTGTCCGTTGTGGCCGGCGTTCTGAACCCGCGCGTTTTGGCTACGATGCCCGACGTTGCGTGGATGGCCGACTTCCGCCGTGCGGTCGGATTAAGCGAACACACGCCCTATCAGGAAGTCGTCCGCTACCTGTCCGTGTTCCGTGGCCGTGACGAGATGGTGTTTGAGACCCTCGCCTACTTTGACATTGTGTCGCTGGGGAAGCGCGCGACGATTCCCGCGTTGTTCTCGACCGGGCTCATGGATATCTGTTGCCCGCCGTCGACGGTGTATGCAGCGAAAAACTGGTGGGGTGAAAAGGTGGTTGAGGCTGGCGGACAGCGACCGAGTGCCCAGATTGATGCCCACGCATTCAACGAGCATGAGGGTGGTGGCCTGTATCAGTGGCACCGTCAGGTGTTGTGGGTGAAAGACTTCTTGGGCCTTGTCGACTGAGTTGTAGAGTGTGAAACGCAGGTGTTGTTATGAAATTGTTGCATAACAATCGAAAATAGCGACTTCGGTGCTTAAATCAGGAAAAATCGCAGTTCAGGGCTAGTTTTTCAGAGTCCGTAAAAGTCCAAGATAGGGGTAAATGTTCCCCGAAAACCGTGTGAAAACGGGCGACAGTTTGTTTTTGTCTTGACGAGACGTGTGCCACCGTTTATGTTTTGTTTGGGAACAAAAGGGAATCGGGGTTTACCCTCCCTACTAGCCGGCTAGCGGTGGCTATAGGAAGAAACCACCCCAGCCTCCACGGTTCTCCAGAATTGAAGACCGAATGCGCAGGTGGCCTCGTACCCCCTGCGTGAAGGGGAGCAACGCATACTCCCCAGATTCGCGAACATCCCATTTTGAATCACAGACCCGCGGGTCGTGCTGAAGCGACACCGCACGATGGCGAAGGAGCCAAACAATGCGAGGAATTGCAAAGAAGACGCTCGTTGCACTTGCAGCGTCATCCATGGCCTTTGGCATGGCCGCTTGCTCCGCAGAACGCGGTGGCTCGTCCGAATCTGGCGCAGCAGCTGGCGGTGAAGGTGGCCTCATCGGTGTTTCAATGCCGAGTAAGTCCCTCGAGCGCTGGAACCGTGACGGTTCGCACCTCGAAGAACTGCTGAAGGACGAAGGCTACGACGTCTCCCTGCAGTACGCAGACAACAAGGTTGAACAGCAGATCACCCAGATCCAGAACATGATCAACGCAGGCCCCAAGGTCCTCGTTGTCGCCTCCATTGACGGCTCCGCACTGGCTCCCGTTCTAGAACAGGCCAAGTCCGCAGGCATCCCGGTCATCGCATACGACCGCCTGATCCGCGACACCGAAGCAGTCGACTACTACGCGACCTTCGACAACTACAAGGTCGGCCAGCTGCAGGGCCAGTACATCGAAGAATCCCTCGGCCTCAAGGACGGCAAGGGCCCGTTCAACTTCGAACCCTTCTCCGGCTCCCCCGATGACAACAACGCCAAGTTCTTTTTCTCCGGCGCATGGGACGTCCTCTCGCCCTACGTTGAATCCGGCATGCTGACCGTTCCGTCCGGCAAGGCACCGTCATCCGTTGACGATTGGCAGTCCATCGGCATCCAGGCATGGATGTCCACCACCGCACAGTCAGAAATGGAAACCCGCCTCAATTCCTTCTATTCCGACAAGAAGGTTGAAGCCATCCTCTCCCCGAACGACTCCCTAGCACTCGGCATCTCCCAGGCGCTCGACTCGGACGGCTACACCGCCGATGCGTGGCCGGTCCTGACCGGTCAGGACGCCGACCAGGCAAACGTCCAGAACATCATCGCTGGCAAGCAATCCATGACCGTCTGGAAGGACACCCGCGCTCTCGGTGATCGCGTCGCCAAGATGGTCGACCAGATCGTCAAGGGCATTGAGGTCGAGGTCAACGACACCGAGTCCTACGACAACGGCAAGAAGGTTGTTCCTTCGTTCCTGCTTGATCCGGTCGTCATCACGAAGGACAACGTCCAAGAGAAGCTCGTTGACTCGGGCTTCTACACGGCAGCAGACCTCGGTCTCTGATCCTCGGACGTAAGTAACTCTCCTAGAAACTGAGGTGAATGATGCAGACCGATGAACTGGTCCTGCGAATGTCACATATCGTCAAGGAATTCTCTGGAGTCAGAGCCCTCGATGACGTGACGATGGAGGTCCGCCGAGGGGAAGTCCACGCAATCTGCGGTGAGAACGGTGCCGGCAAGTCGACCCTCATGAAGGTCCTGTCGGGTGTCTACCCCTACGGTTCCTACGAAGGCAGCATCGAATACGTTGGTAACGAATGTCGCTTCAAGTCCATCCGTGAATCAGAGGACGTCGGCATCGTCATCATTCACCAGGAACTGGCGCTGTCCCCGTTCCTGTCCGTTGCGGAAAACATTTTCCTTGGCAACGAACGGGGACGCGCCGGATTCGTTGATTGGCACGAAACCAAGATTCTGGCGAAGGAACTGCTCGACAAGGTCGGTTTGGACGTCAACCCTGACGCGCGCGTCGTCGACCTGGGCGTTGGCCAGCAACAGCTCGTTGAAATCGCAAAGGCATTGTCCAAGGACGTCAAGCTCCTGATCCTGGACGAGCCGACCGCAGCACTCAACGACGATGACTCTGAGCACCTGCTTGAGCTGATGCGTCAGCTCCGCGAAGAGGGCATCACCATGATCATCATCTCCCACAAGCTGGGAGAAATCCGCGAGATCGCCGACTCCACGTCGATCATCCGTGACGGCAAGACCGTCGGCTACATCGACATGCACCGCCCCGAAGGCGTAACCGAAGACGAAATCATCGCCAAGATGGTCGGTCGCGAACTGTCCAACCGCTTCCCGGAGCACACGCCGACCATCGGCGACACAATCCTCGAAGTTTCCAACTGGACCGTTCACCACCCGATCGACACTGGCCGAAAGGTCGTCGACGACGCGAGCTTCGAACTGCGCCGTGGAGAGATCACCGGCCTGGCCGGTCTGATGGGTGCGGGACGTACCGAGCTTGCCATGAGCATCTTCGGTCACCAGTACGGCACCTCGATCAGCGGTGAAGTTCGCAAGAACGGCGAGGTCATCGACACCTCCACCGTGACCAAGGCGATCAGCCACCGCCTGGCATATGTCCCCGAAGACCGCAAGACGATGGGGCTGAACCTGATCCAAGACATTCGCAAGAACGTCACCATTGCAGCCATCGACAAGATCATCAAGGGGCACGTCATCCAGTCCCATGACGAGGATGCGCTGGTCGAAGACTTCCGACAGAAGCTTCGCATCAAGACCTCGTCGATCGACGCACTCGCGTCGTCCCTGTCCGGTGGCAACCAGCAGAAGGTTGTCCTAGCCAAGTGGATCAACACCGATCCCGAGATCCTCATCCTTGACGAGCCGACACGAGGCATCGACGTCGGTGCCAAGTACGAGATCTACCAAATCATTCAGCAACTAGCCGATGAGGGTCACGCTGTCCTCGTCATCTCGTCGGAGTTGCCCGAGCTTCTGGGCATCTGCGATCGCATCTACACAATGAGCCAAGGCATGATCACGGGTGTCGTTCCCGCGGCCGAAGCAACACAGGAATCTCTCATGAAGCTCATGACCAAGGAACGAGTGAAGGAAGCACGATGAAAGAGTCGACCAAACGGCTGCAGGGCAGCCTCCAGCAGTACGGGATTCTCGGTGCGCTCGTCGTCATTGTCATCCTGTTCAACATTCTTACCGGTGGCCGCCTTTTGGCCCCGAACAATATCGCCTCGCTGATTCAGCAGAACGCGTACGTGATGGTCCTGACCATCGGCATGACCATGGTCATCATCGCCCGCCACATCGACCTCGCTGTCGGCTCTGTCGTCGCCTTCGTCGGTGGCGTGGTCGCACTGCTCATGTACCAGATGCACGTTGCGTGGCCACTTGCAGTGGTCATCGGTCTGCTTCTCGGTATCTTGATTGGCTGCTGGCAGGGCTTCTGGGTTGCCTACGTTGGCATCCCCGCGTTCATCGTCACCCTGGGTGGCATGCTCATCTTCCGTGGCCTCGCGATCGTCCTCGTAGAAGCAACCGTTTCCGGTCTGCCGTCGGGCTTCGTGGCCATCGCAGCCGGATCCCTGCCCCCGTTCCTCGGCTACGCGGGCATGCTTGACGTCGTCACTCTGGTTATCGGTATCGCAACGATCGCAGTCGCGCTCTTCTCCTCTTTCCGCCGTCGCGCAAAGGATATCAAGGCAGGTGCAGCGGTCATCCCGTTCGGATTGTTCGTCACCGGTCAGGTCCTGATAGCCCTGGCAATCGCCTTCGTGACCTACCTGCTCTCCCTGTCCTCCGGTGGGACCCCGATCGTTCTCATCATCATCGGCGTCCTGGCGGTCATCTACTCGTTCGTCATGGCGAAGACGAAGTTCGGTCGTCACATCTACGCCGTTGGTGGCAACCTCCGCGCAGCCCAGCTGTCCGGTATCAACACCAAGCGCACTGACTTCCTGGTCTTCGTGAACATGGGCTTCCTTGCCGCACTCGCCGGCATCATCACGACCTCTCGCGCAGGTGCTGCAGTCGCAACCGCAGGTAACAACTACGAACTCGACGCTATCGCAGCAGCCTTCATCGGTGGTACTGCGGTCTCCGGTGGTATCGGTAAGATCTCCGGTGCCATCATCGGTGCACTCATCATGGGCGTTCTGAACATGGGCCTGTCGATTCTGGCAGTCGACTCCGCATGGCAGCAGTCCATCAAGGGTCTCGTTGTGATTCTCGCAGTCGCTGTTGACCTGATCTCCTCGAAGAAGAACTGAGGTTGAACAAGCGCGTGCTTGATATGCCTTAATCGCAGAGGGTGGTTTAAACACCTGGCTTGAATAACGTGACCCCGAAGGAATTCCTTCGGGGTCACGTGCGTCTGTCAGCCTTTGCGCTGTTTCTCAAACGTATTACTAGGCCTCAGATGCGCTCGGCACTGATGCGGTGAGTAATCGTGTAGGTCTGACCTGCCTTTAAATCGATCGCGGTGGCATATCCGGCTTCCGTCAGAGGGCTGGTCGCTGCTGAAACGCCTTCACCGAAGTCGAATGCCGAGGTAATCGGTTCGACGCCTAGACAGAGGTTGGTTCCTCCCCACGGAGCACCCTTACGACCATGGTTGGAGATCCAGAACATGACGTTATTCAACAGGGTGCGATCCCATTCAAGGGTGGCCTTGTATCCTTCAGCATCGTTGACCAAGGTGACTCGCCCGTCCTTGGGACCCGCGGTCAGAACGATTTCGTCAACCTCTTCGGTGAGGGGAAGGCGAGTCAGATCGATCGTGCCACCGTCGGCTCGAGGTGCCTTGGCAAGGTCGCTGAAACGCGCACCACGTTCAAGAACCGTCGTTCCCGAGTCGGCTGGGAAAGCCCAGAACCCATCGGCTTCGCCGAGCTCGATGTGAGCATCTCCGGTGTTCTTAGGAAGACGGAAGATGGGATGTAGACCAAGTGGCAGACGAGCATCGGTGCGCATGATGATTGAGTCTTCGAATTCAACAGCACCTTCAACGCAGGTCACGCGACGTTCCACGCGCTTTACCGGGTCGTCGTCGGCGTAGTTCAGGCTGAGTAGGGCAGAGTCGGCTTCCAGCGCCTCGACATTCCAACGCAGGTTTGCGGAGGGGCCGTGAATCCAGGGGCTGGCACCGTTGTGACCGTTACGCCATCCCTCGGGCAGTTCTTCGGCAGTTTCGGGTGCGGCGCCGAAAGGGACGCAGAGGAAGTCGCCACGAAGCTTGTCCAAAATTGGGGCCTCGGGGAAACCTTCCCACGTGGCAACGTATGAGGGAGTGAACTCTTTATCCGTTCCTGCCTCGAAAAGTGCGGTCGTCATCGCGCCCTGAATTTGGATAGTTGCGCGAACCTTACCGGTGCCGATCGAAACGCTCATCTGGACTCCTTTGTCAGTTTTCTTTAGGGCAGTTCCTGTTCTTAGCCTAGTCAATTCCGCTCTCAAAACAGGCAATACGCGTTATTGTTAGTTGTTAACAGTAATGATGCTGTTTGTCCGTACTACCCCAGTGCTGGCACCTGCTCACCCAAGGAAACGCCGTGAAATTTATCCTCGCACCCGACTCTTTCAAAGAGAACATGACTGCATTGGAAGCAGTAACGGCAATGGAAAAGGGAATCCATGACGTGTACCCCGATGCCGATTGCGTGCGCGTCCCCATGTCCGACGGCGGTGAAGGCTTCATTGAAGCCGTTGCAACCGCGTGGGGAGCTCGCCGAATCACGGCCGACAGCGTGGATGCCCTGGGCAGACCGATTCAATCCGAATACGCGCTCGCGGACGGTCGGGCCGTCCTTGATGTTGCGTCGTGTGCGGGAATTGAACTGGTCGCTCCCCACGAACGTAATGTCGTCGAATCCAATACTGCTGGCCTCGGCATGATCATTCGCGACGCCCTATCGCGTGGCGCACACGAACTGTTGATCGGAATCGGTGGGTCCGCCACAAATGACGCTGGCATTGGAATGCTTGTTGAGCTCGGTGCTCGTCTTCTCGATGCGAATGGTGCAGAGCTTGCCCCGAAGCTAGAAAACCTCGCCCAAGTAGCGAGCGTTGACACGTCTGCCTTGGGTGCGTTGCTGGACGGAGTGAGCGTCAAGGTCGCTTGCGACGTGACCAACCCGCTGAACGGGCCTGAAGGCGCCACTGCAGTCTTTGGCCCGCAAAAGGGAGTCCAGCCCGAACAGGTCGAATTCTTCGACTCCCTCCATCTGCATTTCGCCACCGCCAGTGGTCACGGAGACGACGCGCTTCTGCCGGGCTCGGGCGCTGCGGGTGGCCTTGGGTTTGCGCTACGTGCCTTCCTCCATGCGGAGTTGACGCCTGGAATTGACCTTGTCGCCGACGCGGTCGGATTAGCCGATGCAGTGCAGGGAGCCGACTGGGTGTTCACAGGCGAAGGCTCGGTCGACTCTCAGACGATCAACGGCAAGACCCCCGCTGGCGTCACAGCCATCGCGCGCGCCGCCGGTGTCCCCGTCATGGTCTTCGCTGGCCGAATTAAAGAAGGTGCTGAAATCCTTCTTGAGCACGGCGTTTCCAAGATCGTGAAGGTCGGCGATCCGGCTGAGTCGCTCGAAGAAGCACTGAAGAACGGTCAAAAGAACCTGCGCGCCGCGGTTGCGAGTGCGTTGAACGCTGAGTAATTCGGGCTTCGTAAGGAGTACGACTAAGTAGAGATCCCGGCCTCGTGAATAGGTACGAGGCCGGGATCTTCTGCCATCTTTCACCTCGGATCTGGCCCGAGTGACGAGGTTGAAAGTACTGGTGGGAGCTCAGTAGCCGTGTTCGAGCGCGAATTCTTCCTCGAAGTCTTCCAATGAAACGCCCTTTGTTTCGGGCACGATGTAAATGTAGAAGAGCAGGGAAATCACGTTGATGGCACCGAAGACCGCGTAGGTTTTCGCAGCTCCCAAATGGGCGATCATCACCGGGAATACCCAGGTAACAACCGCGTTCATCAGCCAGCCACACCCGACCGCGAAGCCTTGGGCGACGCCACGGATGCGGGCGGGGAAGATCTCGGATACGAGAACCCAGTTGACCGTGCCCGACTGCTTCGCAAACACGAACAGGGACACCAGAATGACGACCAGCCAGGGCAGGAAGACAGGGATCGTCGAATCGATGGTGCCATCAAGGCGCGTGTACGGGGTGATGCCGACGGCGAATACGATAGCCAGAGAGAACAGGAAGAACGTCACGCCGCTCTCCTGGTAAATACCGACGGTACGACGCTTCAGGCGTGCGACCAGCCAGAGGCCAAAAGCGGCGCCGATCGTGGCGACCGCGCCCGTAATGACGTTGATCGTGATGGCATCGGCGGACGAGAAACCGGCGGCATGCAGGATCTTCGGCAGGTAGTACATTGCCGTGTTGATGCCGGTCAGCTGGTCGAAACACGCCAGCCCGATACCGATGAACACCAAGCGACGTGTCCACTTCACCTTGAAGGTGCGATGCAATGACCAGTGACCTTCTTCATCGATTTTTTGGTGAAGATCGATCATCTGGCGAACTTCAGAGGCGACGTCATCGTGTTCGGGGTTACGGATGCGCTTCAGTGAGCCGATGGCTTCGGCGTAGTGGAGGTTCGCGGCGTACCAGCGTCCAGATTCGGGCATCATGCGCATACCGATCCAGAGGGCGATCGCCGGGATCGTAGCCAGGACAAGCATCCACCGCCAGGCTGAACCGTTGCCGTCCGAAACGGCGAGGTTCGCGACCTGAGATGCCTGATCCCACGAGTACCAGGAGCCGGCATTGAGCGTGCCTGTTGCATCCGACGCGACCTGCACCTGCGGGCCACCGTGGGCGCGCGAGAGCATTGCGTTCATCGAGTAGGCGAGCAGTTGACCAAAGACGATCATGAACTGGTCAAGCGCGACCAGCTGACCCCGTACGCGCGTGGGCGCAGATTCGGACAGGTAAATCGGGACGGTTGCCGAGGCCCCGCCGACCGCCCAGCCGAGGATGAAGCGGAAGAAATACAGTATCCAAACGTTCGGTGACAGAGTGCAACCGAGTGTGCCGATCACGAAGATGGCGGCGAGGATCAGAATGTTGTGGCGGCGTCCGTAGCGGTCAGAGAGACGACCGCCGATGATTGCGCCGAAGGCTGCACCGATTGCAAGGAATGCGCCGACTAGGCCTTCTTCGAACTCGTTGATTGTAAGGCCACCCGCGTCGGTGGGCATATACATGTAGGGCAAGGCGCCGGCGATGACGCCGGTGTCGTAGCCGAAGAGTAGGGATCCAAAAGTGGCGATTGTCGCCAGTAGCGCGATTTTGCGCGGTTTACCGGATGCTGGCGTGTTCTCAACCAGCGTGCGGAGTTCAGCTTCGGAAAGATGAGCGTTCTTCCCGTGATGAGCGCTTGAAGTCATATCCCTATCTTGCATGAATGAACACGCTAAATCAGCTGACCTGCGCATACTTCCGGGAAAGAATGGGGTAGCCACGCGTTGTTTTCGCCCGGTTTCATGGCTAGGGGGTGATTGCAATTTGGTTTCTACATGGTTGGGTTCAGAATTTTTATATCGGTGATCATCGCCGATCTCGAAAATGGTTTCATCCGTTTTTAGGGCGATGGGGGGGGTATCTTCTCAATCGCTCCTTTCAAGAGGTAGATCGCCCACGGGAAACGGGTGGCGTCATTGAAGGCTCCTTTCATGAGTGGTTGTTCTCCATGCACTGGGGGCGCGCCATAGGCGCGCCCCCAGTGTTGTGTCAGGCATTTTCCCCCCTTGAATTCTCCTCTTGGAAAGAAGTGGCAACTATTGGAAGGGGAGTGGAAAACAATGACTGTTAGCCGATGACAAGCGGTGACCAAACGGTATGGATCGCAGTGTTATACCTGCTCAGGCACCATTGAGATCGCGCCACATGGGCATTCTTCAGCACACACACCGCAACCCTTGCAGTAGTCGTACTTGAACTCGTACGTGCCGGGCTTGATTTTCGTGATCGCATTGTCCGGGCAGACGCCGAAGCAGTTGTCGCATCCGAAGCAGTTGCCACACGACATGCAACGACGTGCCTCGAAGACAGCTGATTCTTCATCCAGACCCTGAACGACCTCGTCGAACGTGGAGGCGCGACGAGGCCCTTCAAGCTTTTCGCGCACCTGGTGTGGTGCGTCCGAGTAATACCAAGTGGTCATGCGGCTCAACGATGCATCGCCGGGCTTTTTGGTCGGCGTGTATGTGGCGCCTCGTAGATAGGCGTCAATGTAGCGCGATGCCTTCTTGCCGTGGCCGATCGCGACCGTGACCGTGCGTTCGGAAGGAACCATGTCGCCACCAGCGAAAACGCCCTGGATGCCGGTCATCATCTGATCGTTAACGGTGACGACACCATCTTTGATTTCGATGTCGGCCACATTTTCAATCAGCGACAGATCCGCCTCCTGGCCCAGAGCCATGATCAGCGAATCGGCGCCGAGTTCCTCGAACTCGCCGGTCGGCTTCGGGAAGCCACTTTCGTCCAGCTCCATCTTCTCGATCGTCAGCTTCTCGCCGTCAACATGCTTCACGGTCGAGAGCCAGCGCATCATGATGCCCTCTTCCTCGGCCTCGGCAACTTCCATGTCGTGAGCGGGCATGCGGTCGCGGGTACGGCGGTAGACGATGATTGCCTCGCTGGCACCCAGGCGCTTCGCCGTGCGGGCAACGTCGACAGCCGTGTTGCCGCCACCGTAGACGACGACTCGACGGCCGAGCATCGGCTTCTCACCGGTTTCGACGTCTTCAAGAACCGAGACGGCATCCATGATCTTCGCCGATTCACCGGCGGGAATGTAGGCGCGCTTACCGATGTGAGCGCCGACAGCCAAGAAGATCGCGTCCCAATTGCCGACCTCGTCGTCAATGTTCTCCACCTTCGCATTGAACTCGAAAGTGACGCCCATGTCTTCGATGCGCTTGATTTCTGCTTCGAGGATGTGACGAGGCAACCGGTAGGACGGGATCCCGAAACGCATCATGCCACCGGCCATCGGGCCCGCTTCCTTGATATGCACGCGGTGGCCAGCCATGCGCAGATGGTAGGCAGCCGACAAACCGGAGGGGCCGGCACCAACGATCAGCACGGACTTCCCCGAATCGGGAGCGGTCACCGGAACCGTCCACCCTTCAGCGATTGCCTTGTCGCCAAGGAAGCGCTCGATCGCGTTAATACCAACGGCCTCGTCAATCTGCACACGGTTGCATGCGGTCTGGCACGGGTGGTAGCAGACGCGACCCATCGTTGCCGGTAGCGGGTTGTTGACCATGATTTCACGCCATGCGCCCTCGTAGTCGCCTTCTTCAGCGTGGTAGAGCCACTGCTGAATGTTCTCGCCAGCGGGGCATGCGACGTTACACGGAGGAAGAAGGTTAACGTACACGGGGCGTTCAGTGCGCCATGAACCGGTTTCGTTTGCCAGCGACGACCCCACATTCAGTGTGATCGCGAAGGGCTGAGTTTCCATCGTCATTGTGTGGTCCTCTTCCTTACTCGGCGGTCTCGTCGTCTGCGAAGCGACCCTCGGGATCTTCGGGTGCGCGCAGGACGCGGTCGAGAACGTCTTCGTCCAGTTGATCTGCGTCGATCAAGCCGTAGCGACGGATATTTCGGTCAGCAATCGCCTGCAGGCGTGCAAGAGTTTCAGGATCGCCCCCGCCCTTGAACAGGTGGGCGAAGCGACGTTGCGGGCGCAGGTACTCTTCGACGGGAGCGGGACGGCGGATTTTTGTCACCGACGTGATTTCGCCACCCTCTGCTTCGAAGACGGGGAAGAGTCCCGTTTGCGTTGCCAGTCGTGCGAGTTTCACGGTGATATTCGAGGCCGCGCCCCAGCCGAGTGGGCAGGGGACGAGGACATGAATGTAGCGGGCACCGTGGTAGCTCATCGCCTTGTTGACTTTGTATTCCAGGTCGCGAAGGTCAGCGACCGTGGCCGTGGCAACGTAGGGAATCTCGTGTGCCATGGCGATGCGAGCCATGTCTTTGCCCTGACCGAAACGGTTGCCGGGGTGCTTGCCGACCGGCTGGGTCGTGGCCGTGCGGGCGGTCGGCGGGGTCGCGCCGGAACGCTGAACGCCCGTGTTCATGTACGCCTCGTTGTCGTAGCAGATGTAGAGGACGTCGTCGTTACGTTCGAACATGCCCGACAGGCAACCCATGCCGATATCGACCGTGCCACCGTCACCGCCCTGAGCGATGACTCGAGTCTGCTTGCCCTTGGCTCGCAGGCCAGCGGCAGCGCCTGCCGCAACGGCAGGAGCATTACCGAACAGGGAGTGCAGCCACGGCAGGGTCCAGGCCGACTCGGGGTAGGGGGTTGAGAAAACCTCGAGGCACCCGGTTGCGTTCACCGTGACAAGGTCACCGTGAGCTGCAACCGCCGCCGTATCAAGCGCGTAGCGAGCACCCAGTGCCTCGCCACACCCCTGACAGGCGCGGTGGCCAGACGTCAGCGTATTGAGACGGTTCGGATCGGACTGAACCGAACGGTAGTCCTCATCAGCAAGTCGGTTGCCCACCGCGTAGGAGCCAACCTGATAAAACTTCACGTGCTCGCGAGCAGGGATCTGCGTCGCGCCAACACCGGGAATACCAAGTTCAACAGCCATCAGTTATCCCTCTCAATTCCCTAGAGCCGCGTCGGTGCGGGCCTTCGAATCACGCATGATGTTCTCTGCGGTCGGGCCGCTTCGGCGCGTGGCGTTTTCGCGTGCGAGCTCGGCGTCCACCAGCTCGTGATCCAGATCCAAGAACGTCTGCGCGGGTAGCGTGCCCGCTTCCAAGTCGTTCAGCATCGAGTGGAGTGATGCCTTCGTGATCGGGCGACCACCCAGGCCAGCGATGACCTCGTAGTTGTCGATGCCCATCCCGCGCACGGCTGAACGGCAGTGCGACGACACTATGCCACCGATACCAACGGAGAAGGCTTTCTCGATGTTCACGAAACGCTTGGCGTTCTTCAGGGCCTCGCGCACCGCGTCGATCGGGAATGGGCGGAAACTCGTGATGCCCAGAACGCCGATCTTTTCGCCGCGCTCGCGGCGTTCATCGACGACATCCTTGATGGTGCCCAGCACGGAGCCCATTGACACGATGATCGTCTCGGCCTCATCCAAACGGTAGGGGCGAACCAGACCGCCCGAATCACGTCCGAAGATTTCGGCGAATTCCTTTTGGACCTGCGGGATGAGTTCCAGCGCCTGCATCTGGCGATGGTGAGCGAGGTAGCGCACCTCGGTGTAGGCCTCGGGACCGACCATTGCACCGATCGATACCGGATGTGCCGGATCGAGGACCTGACGCGGTTCATAGTCGGGCAGGAACCTCTTGACCTGCTCTGCTTCGGGAACGTCCACGATCTCCATCGCGTGGGTCAAGATGAAGCCATCCATGCAGACCATGACCGGGATGGAGAGCTCTTCGGCGATACGGAACGCCTGAATGTGCAGGTCAGCAGCCTCTTGGTTCGTCTCGGCATAGAGCTGTAGCCAACCGGAATCGCGTTGGCTCATCGCGTCCGTGTGGTCGTTCCAAATGTTGATCGGAGCGCCGATTGCGCGGTTTGCGACGGTCATGACGATTGGCAGGCCAAGGCCGGCAGCGTTGTACACCGCTTCGACCATGAACAGCAGGCCCTGCGATGCGGTTGCCGTGTAGGTGCGTGCGCCAACGGCGGAAGCACCGATGCAGGCGCTCATTGCGCCGAACTCGGACTCAACGTTCAGGTACTCGCATCCCGTCAGGTTGCCCTTCTTCACCAGCGCGGAGAGGGCCTCGACGATGTGCGTTTGTGGACTGATCGGGTAGGCAGCGATCACTTCGGGCGAGCAAGCTGCGACAGCCTTTGCGATTGCCTGCGATCCTTCGATTTGTTCACGCATCAGCGCCCTCCTTCATGTTTGCGCGCTCAGCGTTCACCTGGTCGTATGCGGCGGTCGCGGCGTTAACGTTTGCTTCGCCAACCTTGCCGGGGAATCGCTTGCGGATTGCGTCGGTGACGGAATCCAGGGCAATCAAGCCGGTCAGTGCCGCGACTCCGCCGAGCATGACCGCGTTCGGAAGTGGCCTGCCCACGTGTTCGCGGGCAATGTCGAATGCGGGGATCGTGATCGCATGCCCCTTGGGCAAAGAATTCACGAGGTCCATCAGACCGAGCTCTTCAAATGATTTTGTCGAGTTTAAAAGCACGTAGCCTTCAGGCTTCAAGCCGGCGAACACGTCCATCACCGACAACAGCGTCGGATCCTGAACGACGATGACGTCAGGCTCGAGCACCGGCTCGCGCGTACGGATCTCCTTGTCGGTGATCCTGCAGAAGGATACAACGGGTGCGCCGGTACGTTCTGAACCGAAGGACGGGAAAGCTTGCGTGTGGTGTCCGTCTGTAAAAGCAGCCATTGCTAACAGGTCGGATGCCGTGACGACTCCCTGTCCTCCTCGACCGTGGATTCTCACTTCAACCATGTCTTCGACCGTAGGTTGATTGTCAACAATTTGTGTGAGCCCTGAAAAAGTCGCGTAATAGCGCTGTTTATACGTGTCGAAAGGTGAGATTGTTAGTGACGGGCGACATAAAAACGTGCAACCGAAGTGTCGTAAAATGATGAGTGGTGCCACATCACATCAATTGGCCCTAATGCCTATGTGAACCCTATGTTCTCCACAGCGTGCCGACCTTGTCGCCACATTCCTTGGAGTGAACATTGGTGTCCTCGCAGTGACGATCGTCCTCGCGCGGTCGCGGACGATGGCAAAGGCGCCTAACCTGGAAGGGAATCGGCGTTGCTCGACACTAAGGAGCGGGCAGACGCCTGCGACGAATATGATCAGCGAAAACTGAAAGGACAGTCATGAGCCTGCCATCTGAAAAACTTGCCGAACTTGGCCTGGAACTTCCGCCCGTCGCAACTCCTGTTGCCGCATACGTGCCAGCCGTCCTTGACCGCGGTGTTATCCGCACCTCGGGTCAGCTCCCTGTTGTTGACGGTGAACCCGTTTGCATCGGTGCAGTCGGTGAGGATGCAACTGACCCCGAAGATGCCAAGGATGCCGCACGCGTCTGCGCGCTCAATGCGATCGCGGCAGCCGCGACGTTGGCGGGTGGCGTCGACAACCTCGCAGGTGTCGTCAAGGTTGTTGGCTTCGTGTCGTCGCGTCCTGACTTCTACGGCCAGGCCGGCGTCATCAATGGTGCGTCTGAACTATTCGCTGAAATCTTCGGCACCGCACACGCGCGTTCTGCATTCGGTGTTGCGGCCCTGCCGTTGAACGTATCCGTCGAGGTCGAAGCAGAATTCGCGCTCCGCGAAGACTGATCTGCTCGCGCTGAAATGGCGCGGAAATCCTATATTGAGCGGGTACCCCCATAGGGTATATTTCGAGTTAATGACTCAAGCTTTTGGAGGAAAAATGGCCGACGCCCTACCCGAGGTAGCGCCCTCGCAGAACCATCAGACATTCAAGCTCGTTGACGCGCGAACCGGCACCGAAGACGTGAAGTCCGAAGGCGGCTGTGGCTGTGGCGGCCACGGAAACGGTGGAGGATGCGGTGGCAAGGGTCGTGGCCACGAGGTCCCCGTTGAAGAAACCGCGTCCGGTTGTGGCTGTGGTGGACACGGTCATAAGGCTGAAGAGGCAAAGCCGGAAGGCGGTTGTGGTTGCGGTGGTAAGGGACATGGCCGCGGAGGTCATGGACACGGCCATCACGGTCACGGACACTGTGGCCATGGTGCGGGCGTTGAAGAACTCGTTCTTCACTCGATCCCGAAGGTCGTTCGTCGCGCAGCCTTGTTCGCGGCAATGGATTCTCTGCCGGTAGGCGAAAACATCCAGATCTGCGCTCCGCATCAGCCTGACCCGCTGTTTGCTCACCTGCAGGGCTCCGAGTCTCACTACCGTGTCGAGACCATCGAAGCGGGCCCGGAAAACTGGCGCTACCGCGTCACGCGTATTTCCTGATCATTCACTCACTTTGGGGTGCGTCGCGATCCGCGAC